>JAUJME010000190.1 GCA_030447005.1 Solirubrobacteraceae bacterium
TGAGCGCCCGCGCCCAGGTCAGCGTCCTCGTCGCGGACGACCATCCCCTCTACCGGGACGCGGTCGCCAACGCGGTCCGGATGAGCGCCGAGCTCGCCCTGGTGGCGGAGGAGAGCACGGGGCGCGCGGCGCTCGAAGCCATCGTCGGGCTCGAGCCTGACGTGGCGGTGCTCGATGTCCGCATGGCGGACTTCGGCGGCGTCGAAGTCGCCGCCGAGGCCGCTCAGCGGAAGCTACGGACGCGGATCGTGCTCCTGAGCGCCTATCCGCAGGCCGGCCTGCTCGACCGCAGGACGGAGCTGCGGTCCACCCTTTCCGGCTACCTGACGAAGGATGCGAGCGGCGTCTCCATCCGAGCGGCGATCCTGGCCGCCGCGCGGGGGGAGCGACTCGCCGGCCGGGCCCCGGCGGGGGAGGGCGCCGGCGGGGGCAGCGGCCTCTCGGCACGGGAGCTCGAGGTCCTCGCCCTCACCGCCAACGGCGCCTCCGCCCCCGAGATCGCCGCGGAGCTCTTCCTCAGCCCGACCACGGTCAAGACGCACCTGCACCACGCCTACGCGAAGCTCGGCGTCGCCGACCGGGCCGCCGCCGTGGCCGAGGGCATGCGGCGGGGTCTGCTCGACTGACCCGCACAAGATCCTCCGATCGGAGGATGCCGGAATCCGGTTCGATGCCGAGACTGGACCGCGCATGGGCCCGATCATCGAGCGTCAGGGTGCCGCCTCTCGGACCGTCGCCGACCTGCCGCGCCACGACGCGCTCACGGGGCTGCTCAACCACCGCGAGTTCCACCTCGCGATCGACACCGAGGTCGAGCGCGGGCCGGGCTCACCGTTCGCGGTGGTCCTGCTCGATCTCGACGGGTTCCGGGCGCTCAATGACCGGCAGGGCCATGCTGCGGGGGACGCCTTGCTCCACCGGGTGGCGGCGACGCTGGCGAGGACCTGCCGCCGGTCCGACGTCAAGGCGCGAACCGGCGGCGACGAGTTCGGGCTCGTCCTGCCTGGAGTGGACGGCGACGGGGCCGAGGCCGTATGCCGCCACATCGTCCGGGCGATCTCCGCGCTCGACCCGGGGATCGGCGTGAGCTACGGCCTGGCGTCGGCGCCGCACGACGGCAGGACGCGCGAAGACCTCCTCCTCCACGCCGACATCGCCCTGTACGCCAGCAAGCGCTTCGAGGGCGAGTCCGAGCTGCATCCCGCGCCCGGCAGCCGGGCTCGCGCGGCCAAGCGCGCCCAGGAGCAGGGCGTCCGCGCCCAGCTCGCGTCCTATGCGGCGGACATCCGCAACACCTACGCGCGAGAGCTCAAGCGCACGCAGGAGCTGCGCGACAGCTACATCGCGACGGTCCACACGCTTGCAGCGGCGGTCGAGGCCAAGGACGACAACACCGGTGGCCACATCCACCGCGTGCACGACCTCGGCCTGCTGCTCGCGGCCGCGGTGGCGCCACACGAGGTCAATGACCCCCAGATGGCCTACGGGTTCCTGCTCCACGACATCGGCAAGCTCTCGGTCCCCGACGCGGTGCTCGCGAAGCCGGGCAAGCTCGACGAGGATGAGTGGAGGGAGATCCGCCGCCACCCCGACGAGGGCGTCCGCATCCTCTCGACGGTGCCGTTCCTGGACCGGGCGCTCGATGTCGTCCGCCACCATCACGAGCGGTGGGACGGCGGCGGCTATCCCCATGGGCTCCGCGGCGAGGCGATCCCGCAGTGGGCCCGCATCTTCGCCGTCGTCGACACCGCTGATGCGATCCTGAGCGACCGTCCCTACCGGCGCGGGCGACCTCTGGAGGTGGCCGTTCAGATCATCCTCGAGGAGTCGGGCCGGCAGTTCGACCCGGTGGTGGCGGAGGCCTTCTCCGCACTCGACCCGGACGAGCTCCGGCGCGTCTGGTCGCACCACGGCCAGGCCGACGGGCTCCCGCCCGCGTGACACCCGCCGGAGCGCCGGCGACCGTCCTGATCGCCGACGACGACGAAGGCATCCGATCGCTGATCCGGGTGACCGTCGACACGGGCCGCTTCCGGATCGCCGAGGCGGAGGACGGCGAGGCCGCCCTCTCGGAGGCGCGCCGTCTCCGGCCGGCGCTGATCTTCCTCGACTGGCGCATGCCGGGCCGGTCCGGGATCGAGGTGTGCCGGGCGCTGCGGGCAGATCCGACAACCGCCAGGACGCGCATCGTGATGGTCACCGCCCGCAGCAGCCCCGCCGACCGCGAGGCCGTCCTGCGGGCCGGCGCGGACGACTTCATCGCGAAGCCGTTCTCCCCGGTGGCGCTCCTCGAGAAGGTGGCCGAGGTGCTCGGTCCCGAGGCGCTCTCGGCGTGACCACCGGAACGGACGCCGTCTGGGCGCTCTCCGCGGCGGCCGGTCTGCCCCTGACCGCCTACCGGCCGAAATCGTGCTGCGACAGGAGGGTCGGGCGCTGCACGCGGAGAGCCGCGACAGTGGCCTCGAGCTGGCGCGGCGGCTCCGCTTCGATGGGGCGGCCCGCGCGAGGTTCCGCCGGTCGATCGCCATGGCGACTCATCCGGTGCCGGAACGTCGCCATCTACCTCGACGCGAAGGCGAGGCGCTCGCTGAATGAGCACCTCGCGGGCGCGCTCGCCCCCGGGGGGCTCGTGATGCTCGGCAGGATCGAGGGGCTGGCCGGCGCGTCGCATCTGGGCCTCGTCCGCATCGCGCCGCACTCCTACCGGCGCCTGGCATGAGCGGTGGGCTCGTCGGGCGGGTGAGCGCCGCTGCCGTCGGTACGGCGGTGGTCGTAGCGGCGATCCTGCTCCTGCTCGTGCTCTCCGTCAGGGACCTGCGCGAGGACTCGGCCGAGGCCGAGCGGTCCGGGGACGTGATCGTGGCCGCCAATCGGGCCGAGCGGCTGCTGCTCGACGTGGTGACGGGCGCCCGCGGCTTCATCATCACTGGCCGGGAGCCCTTCCTCGAGCCGTGGCGCAGCGGCCGCGGCGCCTTCCGTCGGGCGGCGGACGACCTCGTCGACCTGGTCGCCGGCGACCCGCAGCAAACCGCGCTGTCGCTCAAGATCCGGCGACTCGGCGACGAGTACGTCGACGGGTTCTCGCCCCGACAAGTGGGGCTCGCGCGCCGGGATCGCGGCGCAGCCGCCCGGGTCGTCACCTCGGGGCAGGGCAAGCGGCGGATCGACGAGCTGCGGCGCGTCTTCGATGCGGTCGTCGTCCGCGAGTCGATCCGGTCGGAGGCCCGCCGCCGCGAGGCGGAGGCGGCGTCGCGCCGGGCCGTGGCGCTGGGCCTGGCCGGCATCGCCGGGGCGGTTGCGCTGTTCGCCCTCTTCGTGATCTACATCGCCCGCTCGGTCGCCCGACCCATCCGGCGGGCGGCTGCGGCGGCCGAACAGCTGGAGGCCGGCGACCTCGCCGTCCGCCTCCCCTTCGCCGGCGAGGACGAGGTGGGACGCCTCGGCCGGGCGTTCAACGCAATGGCCGCCACGCTGCAGCAGAGCACCGATGAGCTCGAGAGTCAGAACACCGAGCTGGCGCTGCAAGCGACGGAACTCGAGGGCAACCAGCACGATCTCGCCGAGGCCAACGACGAGTTGCGCGCCCAGCGCGATGAGCTCGAGCGGACCAGCGCGGAGCTGGGAGCGGAGAAGCACCGGATCGAGGCCTTTCACGCCTTCGGGCAGCGGCTGGCCTCCCATCCCGGCTTCGAGGCGACGGTCGAGGCGGCGCTCGACGGGCTCGCCGCGTCAGTGCAGGCGTCGGTGGCGACGCTCCACGCACCGCTGGAGGGCGACGACGACTGGCCACTGTTGGTCGCCGTCGGCGCGGCGGTCGATTCGCTGCCGCGGACGCTACGTCCCGGAGAGGGGCTAGCGGGCCAGGCCGTCTCGACCCGCAAGCCCCTCGCCACGGGGCACGAGGCGGCGACCCTCCGATCGCGAACGCTGACCGGCGACATCGCGGTCTGCCAGGAGCTCCACCTGCCGCTCGCGCACGGCGACCGTGCCGTCGGGGTGGTCGGCCTGGGGTGGCTGAACGACGCCCGCCCCTCTCCGGAGGAGCTCGAAACGCTCCAGCGGATGGGCGACCAGGCGGCGGTGGCGCTGTCGAACGCCCTGGCCGGGGAGGAGACGCGCCGGCTCGGCGCCCTGAACCGGATCGTCCTCGACGCGGCGCGCGACGCGATCGTGCTCGTGGGCGGCGGGC
>JAUJME010000191.1 GCA_030447005.1 Solirubrobacteraceae bacterium
CGACCACTCGACCGTGCGGCCGAGCAGCTCGTCGGCATCGGCCTCGTCGCCGGGGCGGATGAGGTCGCCCGGGCCGATCAGCTCGGCGCAGGGGTGGTCGCCCACGTTGGCCTCGCGGACGATCAGGCCGTCGAGGACGAGGATGCCGAAGACGGGCTCGCCGTCCTGATCGACGGCGGACTCCGGCGACCACGGGCCGCGAGGGAGGTCGAGGGCCGGCGCGGTGAGGCGCCGGGTGGCGGCCTGGGCGCGACTCTCGTCGACCTCGCGGCCGAGATCCGGGTCCTGCTCGAGCAGGTTCACGCGGGACGTCTGTGCCAATGGCATGGGACTGCCTCCGATCCGAAGATTTGGAGCGTCCGTCCGTGCCATCGCCTGGTCGCCCAGGAAGCACGTCCCGATCGCGGGAGCAAGATCACGGCACCACCTCGTTGGGGCGAAGCGGCCGCGCTCTGCTGTCAGAGTAGCGACGGCGGCGGCGTTTGTGGCACCAGTCATCGCTCCGGTGTTTCGTGCGGCCTGCCGCACGGGGATCCAGAGGCCGCGGCGCTACACTTCCGTCGCCTTTGCGGGGTCGTCTAATGGCAAGACGCGGCTCTCTGGAAGCCGTTATCGGGGTTCGAGTCCCTGCCCCGCAGTCCGCTCAGGCGGCGGCCTGCTCCGCCCAGTCGCGGTACAGCCGCCAGTAGGCGCCCTCCGCCTCGAGCAGCTCCTCGTGCGTGCCCTGCTCGGCGATCCGGCCGCGGTCGAGCACGACGATCCGCCCCGCGCGGCGGATGGTCGAGAGCCGGTGGGCGATCACGATCGCGGTCCGGCCGGCGAGCAGGCGGCGCAGGCCCTCCTCGATCCGCCCCTCCGTGTGGATGTCGACGTTCGAGGTCGCCTCGTCGAGGATGAGGAGGCGCGGGTCGGCCACCAGCGCGCGGGCGAAGGCGACGAGCTGGCGCTGCCCCGCCGAGAGCTGCGCGCCGCGCTCGCCGACCTCGGTCTCGTAGCCGTGCTCGAGGCCGGCGATGAACTCGTCGGCCCCCACCGCGCGCGCCGCCGCGGCGATCTCCTCGTCGGTGGCGCCCGGGCGCCCGAAGCCGATGTTCTCCGCGACCGTCCCGCTGAACAGGAACGCCTCCTGCGGGACGATCCCCATCTGGGAGCGCAGGGAGCGCGCGCTGACGTCGCGCAGGTCGTGGCCGTCGACGAGCACGCGCCCGCCCGTCGGGTCGTAGAAGCGCGCCACGAGCTTCGCGAACGTCGACTTGCCGGCCCCCGTCGTCCCGACCAGCGCGAGCGTCTGGCCCGGCGGGACCACCAGATCGACGTGGGCGAGGGCGTCGGGCGCGTCGCCGCCGTAGGAGAACGTCACGTCGTCGAAGCGGATCTCGCCGCGCAGGCGCCCGAGCTCGATCGCGCCCTCGCGCTCGACGAGGTCGGGCTCCTCGTCGAGCAGCTCGAAGATCTTGTCGAGCGCGGCCATCCCGGCCTGGTAGGTCGTGTAGAGCTGCGACAGCGACTGGATCGGGTCGAAGAACAGCGCGACCGCGGTGATGAAGGCCACCAGCGTGCCGATCTCCATCTCGCCGTCGATGACCTGCATGCCGCCGATGACGAGGATCCCGACCGTGGCCAGCGCGGAGAGCATCTCCACGCCCGGGAAGTAGGCCGCGTTGAGGTGGACCGTCTTGAGGTTGGCGTCGCGGTTGTCGCGGTTGAGCTCGCCGAAGCGGCGGACGTGGCGCGGCTCCTGGGCGAAGGCGCGGACCACGCGGATGCCCGAGAGCGACTCCTGGAGGTAGGCGGTGATCGCCGCCACGCGCTCGCGGGTGATCCGGTAGGCGTCGGCGGAGACGATCCGGAAGGCGAGCGACGCGATCCCCAGCACGGGGAAGACCAGGAAGGTCAGCAGCGCGAGCTCGACGTCGAGCCAGAGCAGGATCCCGGCCGTGCCGATCAGCGTGAGGGTCGAGCCGAACAGCGTCACCACGCCGTCCGTGACGAGCTGGTCGAGGGCTTGGACGTCGTTGGTGAGCCGGGAGATGATCGCCCCGGCCTGCCGGCGCGAGTAGAAGCCGATCGAGAGCGTCTGGAGGTGGGCGAAGATCTGCACGCGCAGGTCCTGGAGCACCCGCTGGCCGACCCAGCCGATCAGGTAGGTCTGCGCGTAGCTCGCGCCCCAGTAGACGAGCGCCGAGACGATGAAGGCGGCGACGACCCAGTTGAGCGTCCCGAGGTCGCCCGGCCGGATGCCGTCGTCGATCGCCAGCTTGGCGAGCGGCGGCGGGGCGAGCGCGGCGGCGGTGGCGGCCAGGAGCGCGACGAACATGAGGATCGTCCGGCCGCGATAGGGGCGCAGCAGCTCGAACAGGCCGCGGACCTTGCGCCCCCGGCCGCGCCCGGCGTTGAGCCGGCGGCGCAGCTCGGCGAGGCGCCCGAGCTCCGGCGTGGTGGCGGGGGAGAGGGCGGAGCTCACAGGCCCGCGACCTCCGGCTCGGCGGGCTTGCGGGTGAGGAAGACCTGGTCTGGGAGCCCCTTGGCGGCGATCTCGGCGTAGAGGGGCGACTCCCGGACGAGCTGGTCGTGGGAGCCGTGGGCGACGATCCGCCCGCCCTCGAGCACGACGATCTCGTCGGCGAGCTGGATCGTCGAGAGCCGGTGGGCGATCACGAAGGTCGTCCGCCCGGCCATCACCTCGCGCAGCGCCGCCTTGATCTGCTGCTCGGTGGAGGCGTCGACCGAGGACGTCGCGTCGTCGAGGATGAGGATGCGCGGGTCGGCGAGCAGGGCGCGGGCGATCGCGATGCGCTGGCGCTGGCCGCCCGAGAGCGTCAGCCCGCGCTCGCCGACCTTCGTGTCGTAGCCGTCGGGCAGCTCGGCGACGAAGCCGGCGGCCTGCGCGCGCTGCGCCGCGGCCTCCACCTCCTCGCGCGTGGCGTCGGGCCGCGCGTAGGCGATGTTCTCGTGCACGGTGGCCGAGAAGAGGAACGGGTCGTCCGTGACCAGCGCGACCTCGCGGCGCAGCGCCACCGGGTCGACCTCGGCTACGTCGGCGCCGTCGACCAGCACGCGGCCCGCCGTCGCGTCGTAGAGCCGCGGGATGAGGCCGATCAACGTGCTCTTTCCCGAGCCCGTGCCGCCCACCAGCGCGACGGTGGAGCCGGCCTCGACGACGAGGTCGACGTCGCGGAGCGTCGGCCCGGCGGCGCCCTCGTAGGCGAAGGTCACGTGCTCGAACCCGACGCGGCCGCGCCCCGGCGGCAGCGGGCCGGCGCCCGGGGCGGCGCGCAGCCGCGGCTCGCGGTCGAGGAGCTCGAAGATCCGCGCGCCCGAGGCGGTCGCGCGCTGCGACATCCCGAGCGCGATGCCGAGCTGGCGCATCGGGGCGATCAGCATCAGCACGTAGGCGTAGAAGGCGGTGAACTCGCCGATCCGCAGCTCCCCGCGGATGACCTGGCGGCCGCCCATGAGCAGGATCACCGCGAGCCCGAGCTGCGGCAGGAAGCCGATGAACGGGTTGTAGAAGGCGCGCAGCCGGTTGGAGCGGATGGACTGGTCGAAGACGCGGGCCACCGAGCCGCGGAAACGCGCGATCTGGCGCTCCTCGCGCGCGAACGCCTTCACCACCCGCACGCCCGAGACGTTCTCCTCCGCGTCGGCGGTCAGCTCGGCGATCCGCTGCTGGACGGCCTGGAGCGCCGGGCGCGAGCGGCGGTTGTAGCGGGCGGCGACGAGCACCACGAACGGGACCGGGATGAGCGCGAGCGCCCCCAGCGCCGGATCGGTGTAGAGCATCGCGGCGGCCGCCAGGACGATGGTCAGCGCGCTCTGGACGATGAACACCAGGCCGTAGCCGAGGAAGAAGCGCACGGACTGAAGGTCGACGGTCGCGCGGGACATCAGCTGGCCCGTCTGCTGGCCGTCGAAGAAGCCGAGCTCGAGCGACTGGAGGTGGCCGTACAGGCGGTTGCGCAGGTCGAGCTCGACGCCGAGCGACACCTGCCCCGCGACGAGCCGGCGCGCGACCGAGAACCCGAGCCGCAGGACGCCGACCGCGACGAGCGCGATCGCCAGCGTGGTCAGCGCGCCGGAGTCCTTGGCGTCGACCTCGTCGATCGCCCGGCCGGTCAGCGCGGGGATCGCCACGGTGCCCGCCATGGCCAGCGCCGCGAGCACCAGCGAGGC
>JAUJME010000192.1 GCA_030447005.1 Solirubrobacteraceae bacterium
GATCCAGCGGGCGTCGTCGACCTCGTGGTCGTGGTCGGCGGTGTCGCCCGAGACGTAGCGGAAGAGGTGGAAGTGGACCGTCTTGTGGACGCGGCGGCCGCTGCGGCGGTACCAGTAGCGCACGTCGCCGAGGAGCCCGACGTGCTCGGCGACGATGCCGGTCTCCTCGCGCACCTCGCGCGCCGCGGTCTGCGCCCCGGTCTCCCCGTCGTTCGCGCCGCCCTTGGGCAGCCCGAGGGCGCGGCTGCCGCGCGGGACGATCACCACCACCTCGTCGCCGCGGACCACGACGCCGCCGTGGGAGGTCTCGAGCAGGTGGCCGTCGCGGTGCTCGGCGCCCCGCTCAGTAGACATAGCCCTGGAGCGCCGCCGGGTCGTGCACCGTCAGCCGGCCGCGGCCCTGGCTGATCACGCCGGCGCGCTCGAGGACCGCGAGGAAGCGGCTCGCGGACTCGCGCGAGGAGCCGGCGAGCTGGGCGAGGTCGGCCTGCGTCGCGGTGACGAGGATCTCCGACGGCCCGGCCCCCTCCGCCTGCGCCT
The DNA here is from genome assembly GCA_030447005.1 of Solirubrobacteraceae bacterium. Next base: position 541 of record JAUJME010000192.1, read on the forward strand.
GCTCGACGAGCTGGGTGAGCACGCCGGCGACCCGCGACTGGACGGTCTGGAAGGACTGGCGCGCGAGCCGCTCGTTGGCGGCGCGCAGCCGGCGGCCGAGCGCGATCACCAGCTTGACCGCGATGTCGGAGTGCTCGCGCATCAGCCGGCGCATGTCCGAGCCGAGGATCGCGATCGCCTCGAGGGCGTCGACCGCCTCGACCGTCGCCGAGCGCCGCTCGTCGTCGAACATCGCCAGCTCGCCGAAGATGTCGCCCGGGCCGAAGGTGGCGAGGGTGAGCTGGCGGCCGTCGACGTGCTCGCGGATCGCCCGGGCGTGGCCCGAGCGCACGACGTAGCACGTGTCGGAGTCGTCGCCCTCGCGGAAGACGACCTCGCCGCGGGCGAAGGAGCGGGGCACGGCGACCTGCGCCACGCGCTGGAGGTCCACCGGCCCCAGCTCGGCGAAGGCCGGCACGACGGCCAGCAGATCCACGGTCTCCTCAACGCGGGCGGCTGCCATCGCCCGCTTGTCTACCACAGCGCTGGTAGCTTGACCGCTGGTCAGACCGCGTCGAGCGCGCGTTCGCGCCCCCGGCGGGCCTGCCGCCGCGCGAGGACCGCGAGCGGCACGGCGAGCAGCGCGAGCGGGAGCGCGATGGCGAGGGCGATCAGCGCGATCCCGGCGATCACCTCGAGCAGCCGCCCGGCGTCGCGGATCGCGTCGCCGGGCGTCCAGCGGCCGTCGCCGGCCGCACCGGCGCCGCCGGCCTCCGGGTCGCCCTGGATCGAGACGCTCACGCGGGCGAGGTCGGCGCGGCGCTCGGCCGAGGCGAGGTCGCGCTTGGCTCGCCGCAGCTCGGCGGAGACGAAACGGAGGCGTTCGCGCAGCTGCGGGGTGGGGCTCGTGGCGAGGCGACGCAGCAGCCCCCGCCGCTCGGCCCGGTACTCCTCGATGCGCTCGGCGGCGGAGCGGACGGTGCGGGTGATGTCGACGGTGCTCTGGCTGCGCGAACGCACGCTCGCCAGCTCGGAGAGGTCGGCGAGGACCTGGGTGAGCCGCCGGCTCGGCACGCGCAGCTCGAAGTTCGCCGCGCCGCCCTCCGGCGCGGCCTCGACGGTCGAGCGCGCGACGTAGCCGCCCGCGGTGTCGGTGACGCGGGCGACGCCCGCCGCGACCTCCTCGAGCTCGGCCGGCCGGGCGGCCAGGGCGAGGGCGGCCGAGAGCTCGACCTGGCGGCGGGCGGGCTGGGCGGACTGGGCCAGCGGCTGCAGGGCGTTGGGGTCGTAGCGCTTGGCCGCGGAGCTCCGAAGGGAGCGTCGGGCGGACCCGCCCGACGCGTCGCGGGAGCCGGACTGCTCGCTCTCGCTCGCGCGCGCGGGGCTCGGGGACGGCGCGCTCTGCGCTGCGCTCCCTCCGGCCGCGCTCCCGCCCTCCTCGTCGGACCCGTTGGGGATCTGGGGGATGACCGCGATGCCGAGGCCGACTGCCGCCGCCGCGGCGACGAGCCCGCCCAGCGCGGGGCCGCGCAGCACCCGCCGCCACCGCGCGGGCGTACGCGGGCGGCGCGGGTCGCCGCCGGTGAACCCGGCGCGCGCCCAGGTGTCCATGTCGCGGGAGAAGCCGGCGGCGGGCTCGGGGCGGGTGTCGCGCAGCGCGCGGGTCAGCTCCGCCACGTCGGCGAGGTCGGGGTCGACGTCGCGGCCGGCGAGCGCCGCGTCGACGGCGGCCAGCTCGCGCTCCGTGGCGGCGTCCATGGGGTCAGTCGGCGTCATCGAGGGCCTTTCGCAGCTTCTGCATGGCACGGTGCAGGCGGGTGCCGGCGTTGGACTCGCCGATGCCGAGCACGGCGGCGAGCTCGGCGTTGTCGAGCCCGGCGTGGAACTTGAGCGCGATGAGCTCGCGGTCGCGCGGGTCGAGCGTGGCGAGCGCCGCGCGGACCGCCGCGCGGCGGAAGGTCGCCTCCGCCTCGTCCTCGAGCGCGACGGCGTCGAGGTCGGCCGGCTCGGCGGCCAGCGTCGCGGAGCGCTTGCGCCGCCGCAGCTCGTCGAGCGCGGCGTTGCGGGCGATCCCGAACAGCCAGGCCCGCGCGCTGCCGCGGCGGGCGTCGAAGCCGCGGCGGCGCCGGTAGGCGCGCTCGAACGCGGCGGCGGTCACGTCCTCGGCGGCCGCGCGATCGCGCAGCAGCGTGGAGACGTAGGCGTAGAGGTCGTCGCGCGCGCCGCGGTAGAGCGCGTCGAAGTCGAGGGTCCGGTCGGGGGCCGCGAGGAGTGCGCTCACACCTCGACTACGCGCTCCGGAGCGATCCATCACGGGCAGTGTGTGCGAATCACCGGGGTACCACGCCTGTTGATGCTCCAAATGCCTCTCCGCTCCCTGCTCATCCTCCCCGTCCTGGGCCTCCTGACCGCCGCCCCCGCCCCCGCCGGTGCGGCCGTCCGCTCCGACCGCGAGATCGAGCGCTCCAAGGACCTCTGGGCGACCGTCAACGTCTGCGACACGCCCGCGCGCTCCAACGTCATCGGCATCCGCGGGTCGATGCCCGCCTCCGGCCGGCTCGAGACGCTCGAGATGCGCTTCCAGGTCCACTACCTCGACCGCGCCGGCGACGGCAAGTGGCACAACCTCGAGTCGGGCGCGGACTCCGGCTTCGTCCGCGTCGGGACGGCGCGCAACCGGCCGCTCGAGTCGGGCTACTCGTTCACCTTCGCCCCGCCCGCCGGCGGCGGCGTCTCCACCCTGCGCGGCGCCGTCACCTTCCGCTGGCGGCGCAAGAACCGCACCGTCCGCCGCTTCCGCGAGCTCACGGAGGCCGGCCACCGCTCCACCCGCGGCGCCGACCCGCCGAACTTCAGCGCGTCGACCTGCGACCTGCGGTAGGCGAGGCCGGCGCCCTACGCCCGCGCCCCGAACAGCCGCGGGTCGTTCGTGATGACGCCCGTGACGCCGAGGGCCTCGAGGGAGCGGATGGTCGGCGCGTGGTCGACCGTCCAGACGTAGAGCTCCCCGCCGGCCTCGCGGACCGCCCGGACGAGCCCCGGCGTGACGAGCCGGTAATGGACCATGAGGGCGTCGCAGTGGCCGGCGCGCAGCGCGCGCAGCGCCTGGCGGGGCAGCGTGCGGCGGAGCACCGAGATGATCGCCAGCGCGGGGACGAGCCAGAGCTTTGACTCCGTGTAGTCGCGGCGCACCCGCGGGACCGACCAGCCGATGCGCAGCTCCGGCTCGAGCTCGCGGACCTTGCGCAGCGAGCTCATGAACTGGGAGGAGATGAGGGTCCGCTCGATGAGCCCGTGCTGGCGGAGCGCCTCGACGACGCGCGCCTCGTAGCCCGGAAGCTTGAGGTCGACGTCGAACTCGATGGCGTCGAACGCCCGGTCGGCGAGGTGGGTCAGGCCCTCGTCGAAGGTCAGCGCGGTGGTGAGGTCGGAGTGGCGGTAGTCGTGCGCGAGCAGCAGGCGCGACGACGCGGGGTTGCGGCGGTCCTCGGGGAGGACGTCGAACTCGATCATGTCGACGTCGGCGGCGAGCGCGGCGCGGAAGGACTCGGCGGTGTTGCCCGGGGCGATGTGGTCGGCCCCCTTGTGGCCGACGCGCCTCATGACTGACATCGCGGGCACCAGAAGGTCGGGCGGTTGTCGTCCCACTG
>JAUJME010000193.1 GCA_030447005.1 Solirubrobacteraceae bacterium
GTCACCCGCGAGGAGAACACGTACCCGATGATCGCCCCGGGCGCCGCCGCCCGGGACATGGTGGGGTGAGCGTCGTGGGCGAGCCCGGCACCAAGGAGCTGCTGTCGCTCGAGGAGCTCGAGGCGTCCGTCTCGATGCGCTCGGGGCGCAAGCACATCGTCTCCATCCTCGTGGAGAACAAGCCCGGCGTCCTGACCCGGATCTCGGGCCTCTTCGCGCGGCGCGGGTTCAACATCGACACCCTCGTGGTCGGCCCCACCGACGACGAGGCGTTCTCGCGCATCACGCTGACGCTCGACGGGGCGATGCACCCGATCGACCAGGTCACCAAGCAGCTCCACAAGCTGGTCAACGTGCTCAAGATCCGCGACCTCGATCCGGCCGAGACGGTCGCCCGCGAGCTCGCGATCTTCAAGGTGGCCGCCGACGGCGCGGCGCGCGCGGAGATCCTCCAGCTCTCGGACATCTTCCGCGGCAAGGTCATCGACGTCACGCGGCGCTCGGTGATCGTCGAGATCGCCGGCACGGCCGACAAGATCGAGGCGTTCGAGCGGATGGTCCGCCCGTTCGGCCTGATCGAGATGGCCCGCACGGGGGAGATCGCGATCTCCCGCGGGCGCGGCGAGACGTAGGGCGGCGCCGAGCGCCGCCCTCGCCCCGTGAGTTCTACTCCGCCGCGCGCTGGTAGTTCTGCGCGGTCTCGTAGCTCAGGACGTCGCCGACCGTCTTGAGGCCGCCCGGCGCGTCCTTGTCGACGTCGTGGGCGTAGACCGCCTTCGACGACGACTGCCCGATCTGGGTGAAGTCGAGGTCGCCGGCGACCAGGCCCTCGGTGTTGACGCCCGAGAGCTGGCGGAACGCGTTGACGATCCCCTCGCGGGTCAGGTCCTTGTTCTCGCAGGCCTTCTTGAGGATCTCGTCCATCACCTGCGCCTCGCTGTAGCCCGTCACCACGGCCTGCTGCGGGATGCCCTTCGGGTAGGCCTTCTCGTAGGCGGCCGCCAGCTTCTGTGCCGCGGGGTTCTCGGCGGCGTAGGTGGCGCTCGAGTTGAACACCGTGACGGTCTCGGCGAGCGTGTCGCCGACCGGCGTCTTGAGCAGCTGCGGCGCGAAGACGGGGCCGTTGGTCCCGATCGGCACGTTGAGGCCGGATCGCGTCGCCCTTCTTGAGGCCCTTGTTCTCCATCAGCCACTCGATGCCGTTGATGGCCTCCAGGTCGTAGGTCGCGCCGATGATCGCGACGCTCTTGGCGTCGAGGAAGGCCGGCGGCCAGGCGGCCGCGACGGCGAGCATGTTGTCGCGCTCGAAGGTCGGCAGCAGCGCCGCGATGATCGGCGAGCCGACGACCTGGCTGACGGCCGCGACGTCGGGCTCGGAGTCGCGGTAAAGGGAGACGGCCTTCTGGACGTCGTAGGCGGCGTCCTTGTTGACGAGCTTGATCTGGCGGCTGTGCGCGAAAGCGAGAACTTCGGGCGGGGCACTTCGTGGAACTCACGACACGCGCTAGTACGCGCGCAGCGCCCCGGGCTCGCCGGTGACGCGCACGAAGCGGCGGCCGGCCGCTCGCTCGAGGCGCCCGAGCCGCAGCGCGCCGAGCGCGGTGACCAGCGAGTAGCCGAGCGCGATCACGACCGCGCCGGGCAGCAGCCCGATCACCCCGGCGACGTAGGCGCCCAGCAGCCCGAGCGCCGCCTTGCCCGCGGCGCGCAGCACGGTGCGGCCGAGCGGCTCGACGGCGGCCTCCGCGCCGACCGGCGTCGCGGCCGCCGCCTGGGCGGCCAGCGAGCGGCGCAGGAAGAGCCACACGATGAGCACGTAGACGAGCGCGGCGCCCACGATGATCGCGGACAGGAAGCGCCCGCCCTCGCCCTCCGTGGCGGCGATCGCCAACAGCGCCAGCGCGGGGAAGCCGAGCAGGCCCGCGAGGATCCAGCGCTCGAGCACCACGGGGATCACCGTCACAGTGCGCCACGCTATCCGCCGTAGGCTGTAGGTCAGCCTCTCGTGCCCGTCCGCACCGCACCAGCCACGCGTGCCCCGGCGCCCTTCGCGCTCGGCGAGCGCTCGCGCGCGATCCTGCTCGCGCGCCTGCAGCGCGCCATCCGCCGGGCGCGCGACGGCGACGGCGAGGTGCTGGCCGGCCTGACGCGACCACTGCCCGCGCCCGTCGACCCGAGCGCGATCGCCTTCGCCTCGCGCCGCCCCGGCGAGCCGTGGTTCTGCTTCGAGCAGCCCGACCGCGACGGCGCGGCGCTCGCCACGCTCGGAGAGGTCCGCCGCCTCGACGCGCACGGCGAGGGCCGCTTCCCGCGCGCCGCGACGGCCTGGCGCTCGCTCGCCGGCCGCGCGATCTGCGACCAGGCCGACGGCCCCGCGGGCGCGGGGCTCGTGGCCGTCGGCGGCTTCGCCTTCGCGCCCGACGGCGGCGCCGCGCCGCACTGGGAGGGGTTCGGCGCCGGGGGGCTCTCGATCCCCGAGGTGGCCATCGCCCGCCGCGGCGAGGACGCCCGCCTCACCCTCGCCGCCGTCGCCCGGCCCGACGACGACGCCGGGGAGCTGCTCGCGCGCCTCGAGGCTCGCCTGTCCGAGCTGTGCGAGGCGCCGCTGCCGCTGCTCGATCCCGCGCCGACCGGCCACTGGCGGATCGCGTCCGCCGCGCCGCCCGACCACTACGAGGCGGCGGTCGCCCGCGCGGTGGAGCGCATCGGCGCCGGCGACTTCGAGAAGATCGTCCTCGCCCGCGAGGTGGCCGTGCACGCGCCGGCGCCGCACGACGTCGCGGCGGTCTTCGGCGTCCTGCGCGCGGCGTTCACCTCGTGCTACGTCATCTGCGCCGGCGTCGGCGAGTCGGCGTTCGTGGCCGCCTCGCCCGAGCTCCTCGTCCGCCGGGAGGGGCTGCGGGCGTCCACGGTGGCCCTCGCCGGCTCGACGCGCCGCTCCGCGGACCCGGGCGTCGACGCCCACCTCGGCGAGCAGCTGCTGCGCTCGGAGAAGGACCGCGAGGAGCAGGCGATCGTCACGCGGCGGATCGCCCGGGCGCTGCGCCCGCACGCGGTGTGGGTCACCGCGCCCGACGAGCCCGCGATCGTCCGGGTGGCCAACATCCAGCACCTCGCCACGCCGATCCGCGCCCAGCTGCGCGAGCCGGTGAGCACGGTCGAGCTCGCGGGCCTGCTGCATCCGACGCCCGCGGTCGGCGGCGAGCCGCACGCGGCCGCGACGCCGCGGATCCCGTCCTTCGAGGGGCTCGACCGCGGCTGGTACGCCGGCCCGGTCGGCTGGACGGACGCCAACGAGGACGGGGAGTTCTGCGTCGCGCTGCGCTGCGCGCTGGTCACGGGCCGCGTCGCGCGGCTCTACGCGGGCGTCGGGGTGGTGCGGGAGTCCGACCCGGCGGCCGAGCTGGCCGAGACGGAGGTCAAGCTCGGCGCGCTGCTCCCGGTGCTCTCCGGCTGAGCGACAGGGCGAACCGGCCGTCCGGGTCGGTCATCCAGTCCGCCAGTTCGAGCCCGGCGGCGGTGAGGTCGGACTCCAGGCGCTCGCGGGTGAACTTCGCGGAGAGCTCCGTGCGCATCTCCTCGCCGCGCATGAACGTGATCTCCAGGTCGAGCGCGGCGATCCGCACCCGGCAATCGCGGTTGGCCCGCAGCCGCATCTCGATCCACTCGTGCTGCGGGTCGTAGAAGGCGACGTGATCGAAGAGCGCGGGGTCGAAGTCCGCGCCGAGCTCCCGGTTGAGGACGTGGAGCACGTTGCGGTTGAACTCGGCGGTGACCCCGGCCACGTCGTTGTAGGCGGCCTCGAGGACGTCGACGTCCTTGACGAGGTCCGTGCCGAGGAGCAGCCGGTCCTCGTCGCCAAGCAGCTCGCCGAGCGCGCGCAGGAAGCCGCGGCGGCTCCCGGGCTCGAAGTTCCCGAGCGTCCCGCCGAGGAAGGCGACGATCCGCGGCACGCCCGGGAGCGGTTCGGGGATCCGGGGCAGGTCGTGGTCGAAGTCGCCGGCGATCCCGTCGACCTGCAGGCCGGGGTAGGCCTCGAGGAGCGCCTGGGCGCTCTCGGCGACCATGACCGGATCGACGTCGAACGGCACGTAGCGGCGCAGCGTGCCGGCGTCGCGCATGGCGTCGAGCAGCACGCGGGTCTTCGTCGCGGTGCCCGAGCCGA
>JAUJME010000194.1 GCA_030447005.1 Solirubrobacteraceae bacterium
GGGCGACGCCGTCGCCCTGGTAGAGCCCGTAGGCCCCGTGGCGCCGGCCCTTGTCCGAGACGACGACGGCGACGTGGCTCAGCGCGTTGCGCAGCAGGTCGGGCAGGTCGTCGAGCGCCTGGCGGACGAGCTCCTCGAAGTCGGCGGGGTTGCGCGGGTCGAGCTCGAGGAACTCATCCTCGTCGGGCTCGGCGGCCAGGTTCTCGCGCGCGAGTCGCTCGGAGCGGACCACCACGCGCTCGAACTCCTCCTCGTCCTCGGGGCTCGTGTAGGTGCCGATCCGGGTGGTGATCGCCGCGATCGCGATGCCGAGGATGCTCAGGGCGCCGACCGCCGCCGCGATTCCCTGGAAGAAGCGGAGCGGGTAGGTCGTGGCGAAGCCCTGCGCGATCGTGATGATGAGCACCGCGATGCAGAGGCAGATCGTCGACGATGCGACGACGCGCTTGCCCGTCGGCCAGTCGTGCATCACGGGTTGCGGGAGGGACGGAGGGCGCTCACACCACCCATGCTAGGGACCCCGCCGTTTGTGCCCGTCCGCCCGAGGGAACCCAGCCTGCATGGGAATCGGAACCAGCATCCTGCTCATCGCCGTCGGCGCGATCCTCAAGTTCGCCGTCACGGCCGACGTATCGGGCCTCGAGCTCTCGACGATCGGCGTGATCCTCATGGTCGTGGGCGTGATCGGCCTGCTGATCTCGCTGTTCTTCCTCACGCAGGCGCGTGACCGCGCAGCGGGCACCGCCCCGCCGGCCGAGCCGCGGATCCGCGAGCGCGACGTGTACTAGGCCTCCTGGGTACCGGGGGGCGGCTCGGGCGCCGGTGCATCCGGGATGTCGGGCTCCGGACGGTCGGGGCCAGGCGGCGCGCCGCGCGCATCGGGCACCTGTCGCCACTCGGTGAACCGGCGATTGCGGATGACGAACGCCACGCGGGCCAGCGCGCCCGGGGCGTCGCACGTGCGCCCCGGCCGTGACACCAGCTCGAAGGTGCCGACCACGTAGCGCCCGTCCTGCTGGACGTCGAGCAGCCGCGCGCCGCAGGGCAGTCCGTCGTTGAACGCCCGGACCTGCTCGCGGGAGCGAAGGCGGTAGGCGCGCCCCTGCGACACGATGGCCGGCAGGGCGAAGTAGCCCGCCGCGCGCTCGACGTCGGCGCGGCGCACCGCGTCCGCCCAGCCGGCGATCACCGGGCGCAGCCGCTCGGCGTCGCGCGCGGTGGGCCGGGGCTCGGGCGTCGCGCGGGGCGTCGCGGCGGGCGTCGGGGCGTCACCGCCCCCGCCGCACGCCGTCAGCGCCAGCAGGCAGATCGCGATGGCGATGGCGCGCGACACCTCGGGTGACCATACGCCCGAGGTGCCGCGGCGGATGCCCCTTCCTACAGCCCCTTCGGGTGACGGACGGTGTAGCCGCTGGTCGAGCGCTCCGTCGCCTGCCAGCGCGAGTTGGCGTCCTTGCGGCCGCTCGTGTCGAAGCGCAGGCCGGCGACCACCATGAACGAGTGGCCCGAGTTGGCGTAGATGGTCACCCACCGGCCGGGGCCCGCCAGCCCCCAGCGCGCGAAGCCGGAGGAGTTGAGGGGGTCGCGCAGCAGCCCGGCGCCCTGGAAGGCGTAGGACATGGAGCCCGAGCAGTCATAGCCCGAATCCTGGTTGGGCGGGGGCTGGTGGCCGCCGCCGTACCGGTAGGGCTTGTCGTGGATCTCGTTGCCGGCGGCGATGATCCGCTTGACGGCCTCGGGGGCGGAGGCCGGCGCGACGGCGCGGCCGTCGGCGCCGATCACCGCCTTCTCGCCGGCGGGCGGGGCCGGGGCGTCGGGCGTCTGCTGCGCGCCGGCGGGCTGCTCGCCGCGCTCGGCCTGCTCGACGTCGGCGCGCAGCAGCCGCGCCTCGCGCCGGGTCAGGCGGCCGTCGACGCGGACGGGCCCGGCGGCCCGGGCGCCCGCGGCGGCGCCCGCCGCCCGCACCCGCCGCCGCTCCCACGCGCGCACCTTGGCGCGCGTGGCCGGCCCGAAGTGGCCGTCGACCGGCGTGCCGACGCCGGCGCGGCTGAGGAACTCCTGGAGGACCCGGACGTCGGGACCCTTCGCCCCCTGCTTGAGGACGCGGGCGCCGAACTCCCGCGGCACGGCGGCGGCGGGGGCGGCGGGCAAGGCGACTCCGGCGGCCAGTACGGCCACGGCAAGCGTGCGACAGCGTGACAACGACAACCCTTTCTTTCCGTTGCCTACGGGGTTAGCTGTCGGGCTCGCGCGGAAAGAAATCGCGCTACGCCGTGCCTTCATCACACGGCGATTCGCCCCCGGGCCGAGGAATCCTCGGCCCCGTGGGTCCCCCGCTCCCGGCTGCAACGGAGCACCCGGGACTCGGCTGTGTTCATAACCAGAACTGCGGGGCGGAACCTTAGCGAAGGGCCGGACGGACTCCCGCGCCGAGCAGCCGCTCCGTGGCCTCGTTGAGGAAGCGCCCGCCGGGATCGAGCGCCTCGCGCGCCTCCGCGAACGCCGCCCAGCGCGGGTAGCGCGGGGCGAGCTCGGAGGGGGAGAGGAAGGAGCGCTTGCCCCAGTGCGGGCGCCCGCCCAGCTCCCCCATGGCGGCCTCCACCTCGCGGAAGGGCGCCTCGAACGCAACGCCCTCGAAGACGTGGACCGCCAGGTAGGCGGTCTCGCGGCCGTGGGCGGGCGAGAGCAGCCCGTCGTCGGCCGCCGTGAAGCGCAGCTCGACCGGGAAGCCGACGGGGTGATGCGCGAGGATCTCCCGGCAGGCGCCCAGCGCCGCGGCCGCGTGCCCGCGCGGCACCGCGTACTCCATCTCCTCGAAGCGCACGCGCCGCTCGGTGGCGAAGATCCGGTGCGAGACGTCGACCCGCTCGCGCCGCGAGACGGCGCGCCCCGCCGCCCGGTTGAGCGCCGGGATCGCCCGCGGCACGCGCCGCCCCGCGCGGTTGAGCGCGGTGAGCGCGTGGTTCTCGAGCAGGACCTCGTCGATCCACGCTCGCGCCCGCGACGGCGGCCGCGCCGGAGCGTCCGTGCGGTTGTTGGTGCGGGTGATCGCCACGGGCGAGTGCGGGAAGGTCCACAGCTCGAAGTGGTCGTTGCCGTCGACGCGGGCGTCGAGGTCCGAGAGCACGGCGTCGAGCCCGGCCGGCTCGTCGACCGCGTGCAGGCGGAAGGCGGGCACGCAGCGCAGCGTCACCGCCACGACCACGCCGAGCGCCCCGAGCGAGACGCGGGCGGCGCGCAGGAGGTCGCCGTCGGCCGCCGTGAGCGTCCGCTCGCTCCCGTCGGCGAGGACGAGCTCGATCGCCTCGACCTGGGCGGAGAGGTTGGGCAGCCGGGCGCCCGTCCCGTGGGTGGCGGTGGCGAGGGCGCCCGCGAGCGCCTGGCCGTCGATGTCGCCCAGGTTCTCCATCGCCAGCCCGAGGGCGTCGAGCTCCGCGTTGAGCGCTCCCAGCCCGATCCCCGCCTCCACGCGGACGAGGCCGCCGGCCGGGTCGGCGTCGAGCACCCGCGCCATCCGGTCGAGGCGGAGCATCGTGCCGTCGGTGAGCGCCAGGGCGGAGAACGAGTGCCCGGCGCCCGCCACCCGGACGCGGCGGCCGGCCTCGGCCGCGCGGGCCACCGCGCCCGCCACCTCCGCACGCGAGCCCGGGCGCTCGAGCGCGACCGGCACGCAGGACTGGCCGCCCGACCAGTTCGACCACATCCTGCGACCCTACCCGCGCCATGACGTGGGAGCCAGAGCTCGAGGAGCTGCGCCGCCGCGAGGAGCTGGCCCGCCGGATGGGCGGCGAGGAGCGCGTCGCGCGCCAGCGCGCGAGCGGCCGCCGGACCGTCCGCGAGCGCATCGACGCCCTCTTCGACCCCGGGACGTTCCACGAGACGGGCGCCCTGGCGGGGGTCGGGAGCTACGGCGAGGACGGCGCGCTCGAGGACTTCCTGCCGGCCAACATGGTCCTCGGCCAGGGCGACATCGACGGCCGCCCGGCGGTGGTCGAGGGCGACGACTTCACGGTCCGCGGCGGCGCCGCCGACGCGGCGATCTGGCAGAAGATGGTCCACGCCGAGCGGATGGCGCACGACCTGCGCGTGCCGCTCGTCCGCCTCGTCGACGGCACGGGCGGCGGCGGCTCGGTCAAGTCGCTGGAGAC
>JAUJME010000195.1 GCA_030447005.1 Solirubrobacteraceae bacterium
CCCAACCTCCGCTCCGAGCTCAAGCGCCGCGGCTTCCTGACGCGCGACGCGCGCGCCAAGGAGCGCAAGAAGGCCGGCCTCAAGAAGGCCCGCAAGCGGCCGCAGTTCTCCAAGCGCTAGCCCCTCCACGGCGGTGAGCCGCAAGCTCTTCGGCACGGACGGCGTCCGCGGCGTCGCCGGCGAGTTCCTGACCGCCGAGCTGGCGCTCGCGCTCGCCCGCGCGGCGACCGCCCGGGTGGCGCGCGACGACGGCGGGGCGCCGCAGATCCTCGTCGTGCGCGACACGCGCGAGTCGGGCGAGATGCTCGAGAGCGCGGTGGCGGCGGGGATCGCCGCGGCGGGCGGCCAGGCGCTGCTGGGCGGGGTGCTGCCGACGCCCGGCGTGCCCCTGCTGATCGCCCGCTACGGGCTCGACCTCGGCGTCGTCATCTCCGCCTCGCACAACCCGTACCGCGACAACGGGATCAAGTTCTTCGGCGGCGACGGCTTCAAGCTCTCAGACGCCACGGAGGCCGAGATCGAGGCCGCGCTCGAGGCCCCGCAGACGCCGGCGCGGATCGGGCGCGTCGGGCCGCTGCACGGCGCGCTCGAGGACTACGTGCGCGCGCTGGCCGACCGCTTCGCCGGCCTGGACCTGTCCGGGCGGCGGATCGCGATCGACTGCGCCAACGGCGCGACGTTCCGCGCGGCGCCCGAGATCTTCCGCCGCCTGGGCGCCGACGTCGACGTCCTCGCCGACGCCCCCGACGGCCGCAACATCAACGCGGGCTGCGGCTCGACGCACCTCGAGCCGCTCGTCGAGCACGTGCGCCGCCACGGCCACGACGCGGGCTTCGCGTTCGACGGCGACGGCGACCGCGTGCTGGCGGTCGACCGGGCCGGCACGGTCGTCGACGGCGACGAGCTGATCGCCCTCGCCGCCCTGCACCGCCGCGCGGGCGGCGTCGCGGTGACCGTGATGACCAACTTCGGCTTCCACACCGCGATGCGCGAGGCGGGCGTCGAGGTCGCCACCACGCCGGTCGGCGACCGCTACGTCCTCGAGGCGCTCCGCGAGCGCGGCTGGGCGCTCGGCGGCGAGCAGTCGGGCCACATCATCGACATGGGGTTCGTCCCCTCCGGCGACGGCATCGCCGCGGCGCTGCTCACCCTCGAAGCGCTCGGGAGCGCCGACCTCGCCGACCGGCAGGCCATGCGCAAGCTCCCGCAGACGCTGGTCAACGTCCGCATCGCCGAGCGCGGCGCGCTGGCGGGCGCGGCGGGCGTCGAGGAGGCCGTCGGGCGCGAGCAGGCGGCGCTCGAGGGGCGCGGCCGCGTGCTCGTTCGCCCGAGCGGGACCGAGCCGCTCGTCCGCGTGATGGTCGAGGCGCCCACGGCCGAGGAGGCCGAGGCGGTCTGCGGCCGCCTCGTCGCCGTCGTGGAGGCCGAGACGGGCTGATCGCGGGCGGGGGGAGGAGCGTGCTCCCGGCGCTAGAATCCCTCCCTCGACGGGGCCGCCGGAAGCGGCCCCCACGTCGTTTGAGAGACCACACGAAGGGACTTGCCTGATGTGCGGCATCGTGGGCTACGTCGGCCACCGCCCGGTGCAGGACATCCTGCTCGCCGGTCTGGAGAAGCTCGAGTACCGCGGCTATGACAGCGCGGGGATCTCGCTGCAGGGCGAGGGCCGGCTGGATGCCGTCCGCGCGGTCGGCAACCTGGGCAACCTGCGCGCCGCGGTGGCCGAGGAGGCGCGCGTGAGCCGCGGCGGCGGTGTCGCCGTGCTCGCCGCGCCGGCCACGACGGGGATCGGCCACACGCGCTGGGCGACCCACGGCCGGGTGACCGAGGAGAACGCGCACCCGCACTTCGACAACCACGACCGCGTCCACGTGGTGGTCAACGGCATCGTCGAGAACTACATGGAGCTCAAGCGCGAGCTCACGGCGGCCGGCGCGGTCTTCACGTCGGAGACCGACGCCGAGGTCATCGCCCATCTCGTCTCGAGCCGGCTCGACGACGCCGGGCTCGTGGAGGCGGTCCGCGCCGCCTTCGGCCGCCTGCGCGGCCATTACGCCTTCGTCTGCGTCGCGGCGGACGAGCCCGGGCTCGTCGTGGCGGCGCGCCGGGAGTGCCCGCTGGTGGTCGGCCGCGGCGACGGCGAGCAGTTCATCGCCTCCGCCGTCCCCGCGTTCATGGAGCACACCCGCCGCGTCCAGTTCATCGAGAACGACGAGCTCGTCGTGCTGCGCGACGGCGACGTGGAGTTCATGGCGGCCGACGGAACGCGGCTCGAGCGCGAGGAGACCGAGCTCGACTGGGACGCCGAGACCGCCGAGAAGGGCGGTTACGAGACGTTCATGCTCAAGGAGATCCACGACCAGGCGGAGGCGGTCGCGGAGACGATCGCCGACCGCACGGCCCGCGGCGACGGCGTCGACCTCGACGGGATGGGCGCGATCGACGACGAGTTCCTGCGCGGGGTGCGCCGGATCATCGTCGTGGCCTGCGGGACCTCCTACCACGCCGGGCTGATCGGCCGCTACGCGATCGAGGAGTGGGCGCGGGTCCCGGTCGAGATGGACGTCGCGTCGGAGTACCGCTACCGCAACCCGGTGGTCGGCCCGGGCGACCTGGTGATCGGCATCACCCAGTCGGGGGAGACCGCCGACACGCTCGCCGCCATGCGCCTGGCCTCCGAGCGCGGCGCCAAGGTCCTGGCGGTCACCAACATCATGGGCTCGCAGGCCACCCGGGACGCCGACGGCGTCCTCTTCACCCGCGCGGGCCTCGAGATCTCCGTGGCGGCGACGAAGACGTTCGTCGCGCAGGTGGCGGCGATGTACCTGCTGGCGCTGCGGCTCGCCGAGCTGCGCGGCACGCTCCCGTCCGAGCGCCTCGCGGAGCTCGTGGCCGACCTCAAGCACGTCCCGGCGGCGATCGACGAGCTGCTGCCGGGGGCCGAGATCGCCGCCGAGCGGATCGCCGAGCACCACCACGGGGGGGAGTTCTTCCTCTACCTCGGCCGCCACGTCGGCCTGGCGGTCGGCCTCGAGGGCGCGCTCAAGCTCAAGGAGGTCTCCTACATCGCGACGGACGCCTACGCGGCCGGGGAGATGAAGCACGGCCCGATCGCGCTGCTGGGGGAGAAGACGCCGGTGGTCGTCGTGGCGACGGACTCGCCCGTGCTCGACAAGGTGGTCTCCAACGTCCAGGAGGTCCGCGCGCGCGGCGCGCACGTCATCGCGGTCGCCTCCGAGGGCAACACGGAGATCGAGCACCACGCCGAGGAGGTCCTCCGCGTCCCCGCGCTCGACTGGATGCTCCAGCCGCTGCTCGCGGTCATCCCGCTCCAGCTCCTCGCCTACTTCATCGCCCGCAAGCGGGGGCTCAACGTGGATCAGCCGCGCAACCTGGCCAAGACGGTAACGGTCGAGTAGTGATCGGTATCGACCTCCTGGAGGTCGACCGCCTCGAGCGCGCGCTCGCGCGGCGCCCGCGGCTGGCCGAGCGCCTGTTCACCGAGCAGGAGCGCGCCTACGCCGCGGCGCGGGCCCGGCCGGGGCTGCACCTCGCGGCCCGGTTCTGCGCCAAGGAGGCGGTGGCCAAGGCGCTCGGGCTGCGCGTGTGGGGGCCGCGCGAGGTCGAGGTCGTGCGCGAGGCCGAGGGCCCGCCGGCGGTGCGGCTCTCGGGTCGCGCGGCGGAGCGGGCGGCGGCGCTCGGCGTCGAGGTCCGCGTCTCGCTCACCCACACGCGCGGGACGGCCGGCGCGGTCGCGATGCTCGCGTGAGCTGGGCGCCCTGGCTGGCGCCGCTGCCCGACGCCGAGCTCATGCGCGCGACGGACCGCTGGGCGATCGAGGAGCGCGGCGTCCCGTCCCTCGACCTGATGGAGCGCGCGGGGGAGGGGCTCGCGCGCGTGGTCGCCGCCCGCGCGCCCGCCGGCCGGGTGGCCGTCGTCTGCGGGAAGGGCAACAACGGCGGCGACGGGCTCGTCGTCGCCCGGCTCCTGCGCGGAGCGGGCCGCCAGGTCGACGTCCTGCTCACCGGCGACCCGGGCGAGCTCTCCGGCGACCCGGGGGCGAACCTCGAGCGGCTCCCCGGCGCGCCGCCCGAGCCCTTCGAGCCGGGGCGGCTCGAGGGCGCGGCGGTGATCGTCGA
>JAUJME010000196.1 GCA_030447005.1 Solirubrobacteraceae bacterium
CGCCGCAGTCGCCGTTCCCACTAGGGTCTGCGCCGAGTGCGCGACGTCCTGCTCATCGTCAACCCCAGCGCCGGCGGCGGCCGAGCCGCGCACCTCCTTCCGGTCGTGGAGGCCGAGCTGCGCCTCCGCGGGATCGCCTTCCGCGTCGCCCGCACGACGAGCCTCGACCACGCCCGCGAGCTGTCGCGCGAGACCCTCGAGACGGGCGAGGTCGCAGCGGCGATGGGCGGTGACGGGCTCACGGGCGCCGTGGCGGGCGAGCTGCGCGGGACGGACGGCGTGCTCGGCGTCGTCCCCGGCGGGCGCGGCAACGACTTCGCGCGCAAGCTCGGGATCGGCGCCGAGCCGGCCGCGGCGGCCGAGGTGCTCGCCGAGGGCGTCGAGCGGTCCGTCGACGTGGCCGACGTCGGCGGGCGCACCTTCCTCGGCATCGCGTCGGCGGGCCTCGACTCCGACGTGCAGGACATCGCCAACTCGACCCGGCTGCGCCTCGGCGACCTCGTCTACCTCTACGGCACCCTGCGGGCGCTGCGGGCCTGGCGCCCCGCGCGCTGGGAGGTGACGCTCGACGGCCGGCCGCGCAGCTTCACCGGCTACTCGGTGGCGGTCTGCAACTCGGGCGTCTTCGGGGGCGGGATGCACCTCGCGCCCGACGCGAGCCTCGAGGACGGGGAGCTCGATGTCGTCCTCTCCGAGCAGGCGTCCAAGCTACGCTTCCTGCGCAACCTGCCGAAGGTCTTCAAGGGCACCCACCTCGACGAGCCGACGGTCCACCTCATCCGCGCCCGCGAGATCACCTTCTCGGCCGACCGGCCGTTCGTGGCCTACGCCGACGGCGACCCGATCGCCGAGCTCCCCGCCACGATCCGCGTCCTGCCGGGCGCCCTGCGCGTCCTCGCGCCGGCGCCGTGACGCTGCTCGCGCCGAAGGTGGCGGCGGCCAAGGCGGTCGGCGCGCTGGCCCGGCGCGCGGGCCGCGGCGGGGGCACGAGCCTCCCGGGCAAGGTACTGATGCGGGTCCAGCCGGACGCCATCGGCCTGCTCGCGCGGCGGCTGCGCGAGGGCAGCGTGGTCGTCTCGGCCACCAACGGGAAGACCACCACCGCCGCGATGGTCGCCTCGATCCTCGAGCGCGACGGCCACGCGCTCGTCCACAACCGGGCGGGGGCGAACATGGCGGGCGGCGTCGCCTCGGCGCTCGCCGCCGCCTCGCGCCGCGGCGGGCGCGAGCTCTCGGGGGACCTCGGCCTCTTCGAGGTCGACGAGTTCTGGCTCGGGCCCGTCGTCGAGGAGCTCCGCCCGCGGGCGCTGCTGCTCGCCAACCTCTTCCGCGACCAGCTCGACCGCTACGGCGAGCTCGACACGATCGCCGAGCGCTGGGCGGCCGTGGTGGCGGCTCGGGCGGCCGACACCCGCCTCGTGCTCAACGCGGACGACCCGCTGGTCGCCGACCTCGCGCGCGCCGGCGGCGGACCCGGCGCGCAGGAGGACGCGCCGCCCACCGCGACGACGCTCGACGGGAGCGCCCCGCTGCACTTCGGCGTCGAGGACGACTCGCTCGCGCTGGCCGAGCTCCAGCACGCCTCGGACTCCAAGCACTGCCGCCGCTGCGGCCACGCCTACGCCTACGAGGTCGCCTACCTCGGCCACCTCGGGCGCTACCACTGCCGCAACTGCGGCGCCCGCCGGCCGGCGCCCGCCGTCGCCGCCCGCGAGGTCGAGCTCCGCGGCATCCGCGCCGCCGCGTTCACCCTCCACACCCCGGCCGGCCACGCGCGGGTCGAGCTGCCGCTCCCCGGGCTCTACAACGTCTACAACGCGCTCGGCGCCGCCGCTCTCACCCTCTCGATGGGCGTCGGCCTGAACGAAGTCGTCGCGGGGCTCGAGGCCGTCGAGCCGGCGTTCGGGCGGGCGGAGACGATCGTCCTCGACGGCCGCCCGACGTCGATCCTGCTCGTCAAGAACCCGGCGGGCGCCAACGAGGTGCTGCGGACGCTGACGCTCGAGGGCGGCGAGCTCGACCTCTTCGGCGTCCTCAACGACGGTGTGGCCGACGGCCGCGACGTCTCCTGGGTGTGGGACGCCGACTGGGAGGTGCTCGTCCCGCACGTGCGGCGGATGACGTGCTCGGGGACCCGCGCGGCCGAGCTCGCGCTGCGGATGAAGTACGCCGGCGTGGACCCGGAGCGCCTGCACGTCGTCGAGCCGCTCGCCGAGGGCCTCGACGCCGCGCTGGCCGCCGCGCCCGCCCCCTCCCCCCTCTACGCGCTGCCGACCTACACGGCGCTGCTCGAGCTGCGCGAGCTGCTCTCCGACCGCGGCGCCGTCCGGGAGTACTGGCGATGAGGGGCACGCTGCCGCCGCGCGTGGTCGTCTGGCACGACGCCGAGTGCGGCGGCTATCACGCCGACCTTCCCGCGTGGCGTGATCTCGCGGCCCGCGAGCCGGGCCCGATCCTCGACGTCGGCGCGGGCACCGGACGCGTCGCGCTCGACCTCGCCGCCCGCGGCCACGCGGTCACCGCCCTGGACCGCGATCCGGTCCTCCTCGCCGCCCTCGAGGAGCGCGCCCGCGCGGCTTCGCTCGAGGTCGCCACGGTGGCGGCCGACGCGACGGAGCTCGACCTCCCGCAGCGCTTCGGCCTCGTCCTCGTCCCGATGCAGACGATCCAGCTGCTCGGCGACCGCCCGGCGTTCCTGGCCGCCGCCCGCCGCCACCTGACGCCCGGCGGGCTGCTCGCCGCCGCGCTCGCCGACGCGCTGGAGGGGTTCGCCGCCGAGGACGCCGTCGCGCTGCCCGCGCCCGACCTCGCCCGCCACGCCGGATGGGAGTTCGCCTCCCAGCCCGTCGCCGTCCGCGAGCGCGCCGACCGCACGACGATCGAGCGGATCCGGACGACGCTCGCGCCGGACGGGACCCGCACCGCCGAGCCCGACGCGATCGACCTCGCCCGCCTGACGGCCGCCGGTCTCGAGGCAGAGGCCCGGGCCGCCGGCTTCGAGCCCGAGCCGGCGCTGCGCATCGAGGCGACCGACGAGCACGTCGGCTCCGAGGTGGTGCTGCTGCGTGGCTGAGCGGCCCCTGCGCGTCTGCGCCCTCTATCCCGACCTGATGAACATCTACGCCGACCGCGGCAACCTCACGGTGCTCGAGCGGCGCTGCGCGTGGCGGGGGATCGGCTTCGAGCTCAGCGGCGTCGGCCTCGGCGAGCCGCTGGACGCCGGCGCGCACGACCTCTTCTACATCGGCGGCGGGCAGGACCGCGACCAGGCGCTCTGCGCCCAGGACCTCGCGACGGTCAAGCGCGACGCGCTGCACGCGGCGGCGGACGCCGGCAAGGTCGTGCTGGCGGTCTGCGGCGGCTACCAGCTGCTCGGCAACGGCTACGAGCTGGCGGGTGAGCGGCTGCCGGGCGTCGGCCTCGTCGACCTCGACACCGTCCGCGAGGAGGGGCCGCGCCTGATCGGCAACGTGGCGATCGAGGCCGAGCTCCCCGGCCTCGACGGCCCGCGCGTGCTCGCCGGATTCGAGAACCACGGCGGCCGGACCCGCCTCGGCCCGGGCGAGCGGCCGCTCGGCCGGGTGCTGCGCGGGCACGGCAACAACGGGTCCGACGGCTACGAGGGCGTCTGCCGCGGCCACGTCGTCGGCACCTACCTCCACGGTCCGCTGCTGCCCAAGAACACCTGGTTCGCCGACTGGCTGATCGCCACCGCGACCGGGCGCAGCCCCGGCGACCTGACGCCGCTGGCCGATGCGCTGGAAGCGGGCGCTCACGCGTCCGCCCGGCGCGCTGCAGGGTTGTCCAGCGGCCAGAGCGGTTACGGTTCCGCTCCATGACAGACCCCTGTCCCGCGGTCGACCTCGAGTTCCGCGACGTCACGAAGCGGTACCCCGGCGCCTCCGAGCCGGTCATCGAGAACCTCTCGTTCCACGTCCCGGCGGGCGACATCTGCGTCCTCGTCGGCCCCTCGGGCTGCGGCAAGACCACCGCCATGCGGATGGTCAACCGGATGATCGACATCACCGGAGGCGACATCCTGCTCGGTGGGGAGAGCGTCCAGTCGAAGTCCCCCGCCCAGCTGCGGCGGACGATCGGCTACGCGATCCAGCAGATCGGGCTCTTCCCGCACCTGAC
>JAUJME010000197.1 GCA_030447005.1 Solirubrobacteraceae bacterium
CCTTGAGCTCCTCGGTGGTGAAGAAGGTGGTCGAGTCGTCGTAGCCCCAGCCGAGCAGCGCGAGGTAGTTGCGAACCGCCTCGGGGAGGTAGCCGGCGTCGCGCAGCTCCTGCACGGAGGCCGCGCCGTGGCGCTTTGAGAGCTTCTTGCCGTCCGGGCCGTGCAGGAGCGGAACGTGGGCGTAGACGGGCTCGGGCGCGCCGAGCGCCTTGAGGATCCGCAGCTGCTTGGGCGTGTTGGAGTAGTGGTCGGCGCCGCGCACGACGTGGGTGATGCCGGCGTCGAGGTCGTCGACCACGACGGCCAGGTGGTAGACCGGCGTGCCGTCGGCGCGGGCGATCACCAGGTCGTCGAGCAGGGCGTTCTCGAAGCTCGACTCGCCGCGGATGACGTCGGAGACCACGGTCGCGCCCTCGTCGGGGATCCGCAGGCGGACGGCGCCCTCCCCCTCGTCGGCTCCGCGGAAGCCGGCCGCGCCGCCGTGCTCGGCCTTGTAGGCCTTGACCTCCTCGGGCCCGGCGGTCGAGCGGTAGGCATGGCCGCCCGCGATGAGCTGCTCGACGACCTCGGCGTGGCGGTCGGCACGCTCCGACTGGAAGACCGGCTCGCCGTCGTAGTCGATCTCGAGCCACTCGAGCGCCTCGAGGATCTGGGCGACGTTCTCGGGCGTCGAGCGCTCGCGGTCGGTGTCCTCGATCCGCAGGACGAACCGGGCGTCGGCGCCCCCGCCGCGGGCCAGGAGCCAGTTGTACAGTGCCGTCCTCGCGCCCCCGATGTGGAGGGCGCCCGTCGGCGAAGGAGCGAAGCGCACGCGCATGTCTCAAGACCATGGCAGACGTCGCGCGATGCTGATCGGCGCCCACGTCTCCCCCGCCGGAGGCCCCGCCAAGGCGGTCGAGCGCGGGGTCGAGGCGACCTGCAACTCGATCCAGATCTTCAACCAGAACCCGCGGGCATGGAAGCCGCGCGAGTACTCCGCCGAGGAGGTGGCCGGCTTCCGCGCGGCGATGGCGGGCTCGGACGTCGACGCGCTGCTCATCCACGCCGTCTACCTGCTCAACTGCGCCTCCGAGGACGCGGAGATCCGCGGCAAGTCCCTCACCTCGCTGATCGCGTCGCTGCAGGCGGGCGCCGCGCTGGGCGCCCACGCCGTCGTCCTGCACCCGGGCTCGGCCCTGAAGGACGGCGGGCCCGCCGAGGCCGCGCTCGACCGCGCGGCGGAGACGATCGCCGAGGCGCTGGCCGAGTCGGAGGAGTGCCCGCTGCACCTCGAGGACACCGCGGGGGCGGGCGGCACGCTCGGGCGCTCCTTCGAGGAGCTCGCGCGGCTGATCGAGGCGGCGGGCGGCGACGAGCGGCTGGGCATCTGCCTGGACTCCTGCCACCTCTACGCCTCGGGCTACGACGTGCGGACCGCCGAGGGATTGACCGGCGTGCTCGACGAGTTCGACCGCGTCGTCGGCCTGGACCGCCTCGGCTCGCTGCACGTCAACGACTCGCAGACGGGGCTCGGCGCCAACCGCGACCGCCACGCCGTCATCGGGCAGGGCGAGCTCGGGCGCGAGGGGTGCGCCGCCTGGCTGTCGGAGCCCCGCTTCGAGGGGCTGCCCTGCGTGATGGAGACCGCCGGCAAGGGCGGCAAGGGCCCGAGCGTGGCCGACATGGACCTGGCCCGGGAGCTGCGCGCGGAGGGGCTGGCCGCCCGGTCGGCGGGCTGAGGCCCTACTCTCGGGTCCATGGCCGACACCCGTCTCACCCGCCGCGAGCGCGAGCAGCGCGCCTACGTCTCGGGCATCGTCGCCGGCGGCGGCGCGCTCGCCACCGTCGTCACGCTCGTCCTGTCCATCGTCGGAGTGCTCGGCTTCGGGATCGTGCTGCTCTGCGCGATCGTCACCGTGGTGGCCGGGCTGCTGTTCCGCAAGGCGGTGTCCTAGGCCGAGCGGCGCCGCGCGCGCTGGGCGGTGCAACACTTTTCAGCGTGACGCTCGGCCGGATCGCCGGAGGGCTCGCGGCCTCGGCCGCCGCGGTGGTGGCGCTCGCGCTGCCGGCGCCCGCGGCGGCGCTCAGCTGCGCCGCGCCGCCGCCGGGCGCGCCGAGCGCGTTCGAGGCCGCCGACGTCGTCTTCGACGGCATCGCGCTCTCCGGCAAGTCGGACAACTTCGGAGCGCTCGACTCCCCGGCGCGCGTGCTCGTCACCCGCTACCTGAAGGGTGGCGGGCCGCGGATCCGGCGGGTGCGCACGGGTGTGCAGGTCGGCCCCTTGCTCGTCGGGGAGATCGCCGGGGACTTCAACCCGTCCGTCGGGGATGCGGTCCGGGTGTACGGCAGACGGACGGGCCCGAGCGGGCCGTTCGGCGTCCCCCGTGGCGTGCTGTTCGCCGGTCTCTGCGATCGGTCGCGCTACGGCCCCGGCGACCGCCTGTACGACCGGATCCCGGGGACCTTCCGGCGCGCCGCGGTGGCGACGGGGGCCCGTCCGTGGGTCGCCTTCGCCCAGCGCGGGCCCCACGGGCTGCGGTGCCTGCGCACGTACCGGGCGGTCCGCCGGCGGCCGCACACCCACCCGACCGACTGCGAGCGCCTGAGGCCGGGCGCGGCGCTCGTCTCGGTCGGCTTCGATCCCAATGGCGGGCAGGGCGGCGCCGAGACGGCGGTCGCGGCTTGGGCGCCCGGTCTGCGGGAGATCGAGGTCACCGCGATCGGAGAGCGCGCCCGGGTCGTTCCCGGACCCGCGGCGCTCACGGTCCTCCCCGGCCGGTTCGACGACTACGAGGTCCGGATCAAGCTGACCTTCGACGACGGGCGCGTGCGCTTCTCGCACGGCGACGCGCCCCTTCGCGCCTTCGCGCCCGACCCGGCGGGGGATCTGGGCTGGTGGGCGATCTCCGACGACTCGGAGGGGCGCTCCTGCGTCGCCGCGGACCAGCTGCCGGCCCGCACGCCGGACGCGCCGAACGCCTACGGCGCGTACGCGTGCGGCGACACGGCCGCCCGCGGGTACTTCCTCGCAGCCCGCCAGGTCAGGCACGAGCCGCGGGAGGAGGGCGAGCGCCCGGCGCCGTTCCGGACCGTCGTCCTCGGCCGCGTGGAGGCCGGCGTACGCGCGCTCGCCGTGACGGGTCCGGACGGCGTGGCGCACGAGCTTGCCTTCGCCCGCCGCGGCGGCGCCGTGCTGGCGGTCCTCCCCGCCGGCGTGCGCGCCCGCGAGCTGACCGTCACCGCGACCTACGCCGACGGCCTCGTCGAGCGCCGGCCGCTGCGGTAGCTCAGGCCGCTGCGGTAGCTCAGGCCGCCGCGGGCTCGGGCTCGGGCGCCGACGGCTCGGGCTCGGGCAGCGGCGCCGCCGCGGTCCCGAGCAGCCGCGAGAGCTCGGCCTTGAGGGCCGCGTTGCGCGCGGCGACGCGGTAGCCGTCGCCGAGGCGGAGCTTTCGCGGGCCCGTACGGGTGTGCATCTCGAGGACGACCTCGCACTCGCCGGGGTAGTCCTCGAAGAGGCGGCGGAGGTCGTCGATCACCGTGGCGGGCAGGCTCGCGGCGTCGAGGCGGAGGTTGAGCGAGCGCGGGATCGCCGCCGCCTTCTCGGCCGCCATCGCCTTGGCCTTCGCGACCTCGGCCTCCGTCGGTTTGAAGGGCGAGACCTCGTTGACGATCACGCAGACCTTGCCGGCCTCCTTGTGGTCGACGCGGCCCTTGATGAGGACGATCTCGTCGAGCGCCATCGCCGCCTCGTTGCCGGCCAGCGCCTTCTCGAAGACCACGACCTCGACGGAGCCCTCGAGATCGTCGACCGTGGCGAACATCATCTGGGAGCCCGTCCGGGTGCGGATCTTCTTGCACTCGGTGACCATGCCGCCGATCTTGATCCACTCGCCGTCGCGGCGGTCCATCACCTCCGCGCAGGTGCAGTCGGCCTTCACCCGCAGCGCCTCGCGGACCTCCTTGAGCGGGTGCTCGGTGATGAAGAGGCCGATCGACTCCTTCTCGATCGCCAGCAGCTCGGAGCGCTCGAACTCCGCCGCCGGGACGGGCGGGTGCGAGGGCCGGTCGAACGGGCTCGCCGCCCCGCCGTCGTCGCCGAAGCCGCCGAGGTCGAAGATCGAGCCCTGGCCGATCTGGGCGTCGAGCTGCGCCTTCTG
>JAUJME010000198.1:0-2584 GCA_030447005.1 Solirubrobacteraceae bacterium
CGCGGGTGCCCTGGCGCAGCGGCGCGTAGTCGTCGGAGACCTCGAGGGTGAGCTCCGCCTGGCCGTCCGGCGTGAGCTCGATCTCCTTGACGAGGCCGGAGGGCATGCCCGCCACGGTCACGAGGTTGCCGGGGACGATCTGGCTCGCGTTCTCGAACTGGGCCTTGACCGTGTAGGTCTGCGCGCGGAACAGCAGCACGAAGGCCAGCGCGGCGATTGCCACGACGACGGCCACGACTGCCACGATCTTCCCGATGTGGGCTACGCCCACGCGCGTCTCCTCCTGCTTGTCCGCCCGAACTCGACCTGCCACCGGACGGTGGCAAATCCGTACCCGGCTCCCACTATGCCCAACCGGCGGCGTTTTCCGTCCCTTCGCGCCCGCCCTTAACGTGGGCTACGCATTAGCTCCGAGCCGTCAGCCCGCGAGGAAGGGATCCACACGCCGCACGACCGCGCCCTGGCTGAGCGATCGGTCGAACGCACCGGGGCTGATCGGCTTGTCGCGCAGCAGGCGGATGATCGCCGCGTGGCGGGCCTCGACCTGCACGATGGCGCCGGCGGCGTCGAGGATCGTGCGGTCCTGGATGCGGAGCGCCGCGCCGTTGTAGGCGGCGACGCCGGTGTCCTCGAGCTGCTGGGCGACCTCGAGGAAGGAGTCCTCGGAGCGGAACGCGTCGCCGAAGTCGAACTGCGGCTCGGAGACGGGCGTCGCGCCGAGCTGGCCGATGAGCCGGCTGAGGATCTCGACGTGCTCGGACTCGTTGTCGCGGATCTCGGTCGCCACGCGCCGGTACTCGCGGCGGAGTCCCTTGACCCGCTGGAGCCCCTCCTCGTAGAACCGCGCCTCGAGCAGCTCGAGCGTCAGCGCGAAGTTGAGGACGTCGGTGTCCCCGCCGCCGGCCTGGGCGAACGCGCTGCGCACGCCGGGCCCGGCCGCCGCGCCGGCCGCCAGCGCCGCCGACAGCAGGAACGACTGGCGGGTCATGCGGGGGGTCCGGCTCACAGGAGGAACTCCGAGACCCGCGCGAGGACCTCGTCGGAGGTCATGGGCGCCGCGAGCGCGCCGTCCGGGACGAACGAGCGCCCGACGCGGCGGTTGAGTACGGCGGCGTGGCGCGCCTCGATGGCGTGGATGGAGAGCGCCGAGGCGAGGATGTCCTCGTTCTGGATGCGCCCCGCCTGGCCGAGGTAGGCGGAAGCGCCGATGTTCTCGATGTCGGCCGCCCGGCCCAGGACGGCTTCGGGGCCGCCCGCGAGCAGCTTGGCGAAGTCGGGGCGCGGCCGCTCCGGCGCGCGGCCGCCGAACCCGTTCACCGCCACCTCCAGCGCGTCGACGTGGTCGCGCTCGTTCTCGCGCAGCACCTTGGCGAGCTCCTGGTCGCCCCCGCTCAGGATCTTCTCCTCCACCACGCGGTCGTAGAAGTCGGCCTCGAAGTACTCGAGCGTGAGGGCGAAGGTCAGGACCGTCAGATCGCCGGGCGCCTTGCTCTTGCCGCCGTCGCTGTCGCGGCCCTCGCGCGTCTCCGTCCCCCCGCAGCCGGCCAGCAGCGCAGCGGCACCCCCCGCGGCCAGCACCTGCCTCCGAGAGCTCCGCGCGTCCACGGACGACACCGTAGCTAGAACCGGTCGGAGCGGTCGACGAAGGTCAGATCCATCCCTACCGCCAGTGCGGCGATCAGCCCGACGTAGACCGCCCCGACCGCGAGCCGGTGCGCCGGCGAGACCTGGTAGTAGGCGGCGTTGCCCTCCTCCCCGCTGCGGCGGTGCTTGAAGCGGCGGAAGGTCTCCATCGCGCCGAGCAGGAGGAACAGGATGAGGATCGGGTTGGGCGCGAGGAAGAAGAACAGCGCCATCGCCCCGAGGCCGACGAACCACATCCAGGGTGCCATCGCGGCCATCGCGCGCCCGCCGTCGAACGGGACGACGGGGATGAGGTTGAAGAGGTTGAGGAAGAGGCCGGTGAAGATGAGCGCCTTCCAGAACTGGTCGTCGGAGGCGAGCATCACCGGCACGAGCGCGAGGCAGCCGAGCGAGCCGAGGATCGGCCCCGCGAGCCCGACGCGGGCCTCCGCCAGGGCGCTGCCGCCGAGCGAGCGCGCGCCGACCGCCGCGCCCAGGAACGGGATGAAGACCATCCCGGACGGCTTGACCCCCTCGCGCCGCAGCTGGATGTAGTGGCCCATCTCGTGGACGAAGAGCAGCCCGACGATCCCGACCGCGAACTTCCAGCCCCAGATCAGCGTGTAGGCGCCGATCGACAGCAGCATCGAGAGCGACGTGGTGAGGACCTTCGCCTTGCCGAGGAAGAGCAGGGCGACCTTGCCGAACTTGAGCAGCAGCGCGCCGGCCACGAACAGCGGCCCGAGGGCGCGGCGCCACAGCGACGGCTGCCGCTCGGCGGGGCCGAGGTCGCCTGCGTGGCGATCGGTGGGCAGGCCGCCGATCGGCTCGGGGGCGGGTGTGGGGGGCAGCCACTGGCTCTGGCTCATCCCTCCAGTGTGGCAGCGGCCGTGCGCGAGGCTGCGCCGTGATGGCTGAAGCGATTGCGCCCCTGCGCTGGGGCCTGCTCTCCACGGCGCGG
>JAUJME010000198.1:2684-4119 GCA_030447005.1 Solirubrobacteraceae bacterium
GCGGCGGCCGGCGGGCGCGCCGGGTGAACGCGGTCGGGCGCGCCCGGGCCGCCGTGGCGGTGCTCGCGATGCTCGCCCCGATCGATCTGCCGCACGTTGCGGGAACGACTTCACCCGGGCCCCTTGCATTGCCGGGCTCGGCGCCGGTACGGTCGTCGCAGACGCGGAGTTGAGCCGCAAAGAGCGAGGCCATCAGAGGTGAGAGGCCCTGCCGCCCCGTCCGCCTGGCGCCTTCATCGGCTGCCGGCGGAGGGCTCCTCGAGCGGCTTGGCTTCGCGTCCTTTCTCGTTCTCAGAGCCCGTACTTCTCGAGCAGCTTGAGCCAGAGCTCCGAGCGGGTCGGAAACGGCGCGACGACGTGCCGGAGGCGCTCGAGCGGGACCTCGCCGACCACCGCGATGGTGGCCGCCTGGAGGAACTCCGCGACCTCGGCGCCCACGAACGTCGCACCGACGATGACCCGGCGGTCCTCGTCGACGAGGATCCGCGTCGTCCCGGGGACGCCCTTGCCCCAGAACGAGCCGCCGGCGTTGGCGCTCGTCTCCACGTCGACGGCTCGGACGTTGAGCCCGGCCTCCTCGGCGGTCCGGCTGGTGTGCCCCACCGCCGCCACCTGCGGGTCGGTGAACACCACGCGCGGAGGGGGCGGGCCGTCGACCAGCGGGTCGAGCGCGGCGGGCCGGCCCAGGATGTGGTCGGCGGCGATCCGCGCCTGGTACTTGCCCATGTGGGTGAGCAGCTGGCGCCCGTTGACGTCGCCGACCGCGTAGAGCCACGGGTGGCCGGGCACCTGGAGGTGGGCGTCGACCTCGATCGGCTTGCCGGGCTGCACGCCGTAGGGCTCGAGCCCGAGGTCGTCCGTGTTGGGCGTGCGGCCGAGTGCGGCGAGGACGTGCTCGCACTCGACCGCCTGGCCGTCGTCGAGGGTGACGACGAGGGTCTCGCCCTGCCGCGCGACCTCTGCGACACGGCGCCCGGTGCGGATGTCGACGCCGACCTCGGTCAGCGCGTCGGAGACCTGCTCGCAGGCGAACTCCTCCTCCTGCGGCAGCACGTGGCGGTCGCCCTCGACGAGCGTGACGCGGGTCCCGAGCGAGTTCCACGCCTGCGCCATCTCGACGCCGACCACGCCGCCCCCCAGGATCACGATGCCGCGGGGCGGCGACTTCGCGGTGGTGATCTCGCGGTTCGTCCAGGGCCGGGACTCGGCCAGGCCGGGGATCGGCGGGATCGCCGCGCGCGACCCCGTGGCGATCACCACCGCGGTGGCCGCCTCGAGGACCTCGCCCGAGTCGAGCCGCACCCGCCGCTCGCCGTCGAGCGCGCCGCGGCCGCGGTGCAGGGTGATGCCCAGGTCCTCGAGCCACGGCAGCTGGGCCGCGTCGTCCTCGTCGTGGATGACCTCGTCGCGGCGGGCGAGGACCGCCTGCACGTCG
>JAUJME010000199.1 GCA_030447005.1 Solirubrobacteraceae bacterium
GTCGACGTGGTGATCGAGACGGTCGGCGAGGCGACGTGGAAGCACTCGATGCGCTCGCTCGTCGAGGGCGGGCGGATCGTCGTCG
This sequence comes from Solirubrobacteraceae bacterium, assembly GCA_030447005.1. Next base: position 86 of record JAUJME010000199.1, read on the forward strand.
CCGGCTCGACGAGCGGGCCGGACCCGAGCGCCGACCTCCAGCGGCTCTTCTTCCGCGAGCTGTCGGTGATCGGCGCGACGATGGGCACCCGCGACGAGCTCGTGCAGCTGTGCCGCTACCTCGCGGTCACCGGCATCCGCCCCCTGATCGACTCCGAGCGCCCGCTCGCCGAGGCGCGCGACGCGTTCGCCCGGATGGCGGCGGGCGAGGAGTTCGGCAAGCTCGTGTTGACGGCCTGACGCTCCGCTCGGAGTGTCGCCAGTTTCCGGAGCTTCGCTCGTTGGAGTCTCCATGACCCGCCTCCCCGCCCTCCTGGCCGCGCTCCTCCTCCTCTCCCTCGTCGCTGCTTCGCCGGTCCAGGCGCAGGAGCCGGAGTTCGCCACGGCCAAGGGGCAGTCCAAGCCCGTCTACAAGGACTCCGTGGTCGAGGAGTTCCGGATCCCCAGCCCGCACGGCAACCTCTACGGCTGGGTGCGGCGGCCCGTGGTCCCCAAGGGCGTCGAGGTGCCGGTCATCCTCACCTACTCGCCCTACCACCTGCTCCTCTCCCAGGCCCCGGGCCAGGAGCCGCTGGGCAGCGCGATCCAGAACTACTTCGTGCCGCGAGGCTATGCCCGGGCCTGGTTCCACGTCGTCGGCACCGGCAAGTCGGAGGGGTGCTACGACTACGGCGGCGCGCGCGACGTCGAGACCGGCGCGCAGGTCGTGGAGTGGCTGGCCGGGCGCGACTGGGCCAACGGCCGCGTCGGGATGATCGGCGGCTCCTACGACGGCACGACGCAGTTCGCCGCCGCCATCGCCCAGCCGCCATCGCTCAAGACCATCGTCCCCCAGGTGGCGATCGACCGCTGGTACGACTACGCGCACTACAACGGCGTGCGGATCAACTCGGGCTTCGGCGGCACGCCCAACCTCTTCGACCTCGGCTTCAACTTCGGGCTGCCGGATCCGGGCAGCGGGCAGGCGCTGGCGGACTCCGTCCGGCCCTGCGAGGCGATCGAGCACAACACCCGCGCCTACGAGCGCGACGCGACCTACGACGGCTTCTGGGACCAGCGCGACTACCGCACCCGCGCCGGCGACATCCGGGCGAGCGTGATGATCGAGGGCAGCTGGACCGACGGCAACGTCCTGCCGCACAACTCGCTGCGGATGTGGCGGGGGCTGCGCCCGGGGCTGCTCAAGCGGTTCGTGATGGGGCTGCAGGGTCACGGGTCCAACCGGCTCGCCGACGCCATGGACGTCCGCCACGCCTGGTTCGACCGCGAGCTGCTCGGCCTCGACACGGGCGTCGAGAAGCTGCCCGCGGTCGACTCGATCGACGTCGGCACCAAAAAGCGCGTCCAGTCGGCCGCCTGGCCGCCCCCGGAGACGCGGACGGTCGCGCTCGACCTGGGCGCCGGGACGCCCGGCTTCGGGCGCCTGACGCTCAAGGACAAGGCCGCGCGGTGGACGGACGCCAACCCGCTCCTCGACGAGTCCGACGTGTTCGCGGGCTCCGACGGCGCGTCGGGCATCGTGTTCACCGGCGAGCCGGTGGCCGAGGCGGTGCGGATCGTCGACGAGGTCGAGCTCGACCTCCCCCTCTCGACGAACGCCGAGTCGACCCATGTGCAGGCGGTCCTCTTCGCCGAAGACCCGCAGGGCGCGCGCAAGAGGATCGTCCGGGGCGCCCTGAACTCGCGGATGCGCGCGTCCGAGCGCGTCAACGAGCCCTTCCCCGGCACGGGAGCGGCGTGGCGCGCGCGGTTCGGCCTGCTGCCGACCGACTACGTCCTGCCCGCCGGCCATCGACTCGGCCTGGCCCTCATGTCGGCGAACGCGAGCTTTACGCCGGAGGGCTACTCCGATGACACGGAGGCGACGAACACCGTCCGGCTCGAGGACGCACCGCGGCTGCGCGTGCCCGTGTCGACCGGCGCCCCCGCGCTCGGCACGATCGAGGCCGAGCCGGCCCCGGCTGGGGACGACCGCCCCCGCACCGCGCCCGAGCGGGTGGCCGGTCCCGGCCCCGCCCCGGCCGCGCCCGCAACCGCCGCGGCACCGGCGGCACCGGCGGCGTGCGTCTCGCGCCGCGGCTTCAGCCGCTTCGCCGTGCGGGCCACGCGCGACGGCGGCCTGTCCGTCGCCGTCCGCCGCCTGGCCGCCAGGCCGTTCACGTTCTCGCTGCTGCGCCAGGCCACCGCGCGCGGGGTGCTGGGCACCGACCTCGTCTTCCGGCGCACCGGGAGCCGCGAGCGTCTGCGCGTCGCGGGGCGCCGGCTGGCCGACGGCTTCTATCTCGCCCGGGTCCGCACGCAGGTCCCGGGGGCGAGCGCCGACGTGCGGCGCATCTACCTCCGCCGCGCGGGCGGGCGGTTCTCGGTGCGACCCACCGCCTACAGCCGCCGGAGCTGCGGCGACGTCCTCTCGAGCTTCAAGCTCGACCGACCCGTGTTCGGCGGGCCCGGCGGCCGAGCGCTCGGCATCGCCTACCGCCTGCGCGCACCCGCCGATCGGGTGGAGGTCCGTGTCCTCGGCCGCGGCGGGCGGACGCTGGCCGGCGCAGCCACCCAGGCGGGCCGGACGATCCGGCTGCGCCTTCCCGCGCGCGGCATCCCGCGCGGGCGCGACGTCCGGATCGCGATCACGGTGGTCCGCGGCCGCAGCACGCTGACGGAGACGCTCACCGCCCGGCGCCTCTAGCGCCGGGCGGGCGCGCGGACCTACTTCGGGGTCTGCTCCGCCTCCGACGTCCCCTGGTCGGCGGCGGTCGGCTGATCCGCGGCGGGGAGGGCGTCCTCCTTCCAGGCGCCCTCCTCCCGCTTCCAGATCGGCGCCTCCTCCTTGAGGCGGTCGATGACCGCCCGCCCGCCGGAGAACGCCTCCCCGCGGTGCGGCGCGCTGACCGCGACGATCACGCTCGCCTCCCCCAGCGCCACCCGGCCGACGCGGTGCTCGACGGCGACGGCGCAGAGGCCGTGGCGCGCGGCCTCCTCCTCGGCGATCGCCGCCAGGCGCGGCTCGGCCATCTCGGCGTAGGCCTCGTAGTCGAGCGCGTCGACCTCGCGGGTGATCCCCTCGAAGAGGACGACCGCCCCCGCGCGGGGATCGCGGACCGCGGCCGAGAGCGCGGCCACGTCGAGCGCACCGTCCGTCACCCGGACGTGGCGGACGAGGGTCTGGCCGCCGCTCACCGGCGGGATGAGCGCGAGCTCGTCGCCGGGTGAGATCGCCTGCTCGGGGGCGGCGTACTCGCGGTTGACCGCGACGATGCACGAGCGCGGCGCGAGCGGCCCGACCGGCGTGGCCGCCATCGCCTCGAGGAGCGCCCCGGCGGTGGCGGGCTCGGGCAGGTCGACCTCGACCTCGGAGGCCCCGGCGCGGTCGCGGAGGCCGGCGAACAGGCGGACGGAGACGCGCATGGCAGACGGAGGGTAGGGCCGCTCTATGATCGGCGGCGTGGAGGGAGCCCAGCTGACCCACCTCGACGCGTCCGGCAGCGCGCGCATGGTCGACGTCGGCGCCAAGGCGCCCACCGCCCGCACCGCGACCGCCCGCGCGGTCGTGCGGATGGCCCCGGAGACCGCCGCGCGCGTGGCGGCCGGCGACGCCCCGAAGGGCGACGTCGTCGCCGTCGCCCGGATCGCCGCGATCCAGGCCGCCAAGCGCACGGACGAGCTGATCCCGCTCTGCCACTCGCTCGCCCTCACCCAGCTCGACCCCGACGTCGAGGTCGACCCCGCCGCCGGCACGGTGACCGTCACGGCGACGGCGCGCACGACGGACCGCACGGGGGTCGAGATGGAGGCGCTGACCGCCTGCGCGGTCGGCGCGCTCACCGTCTACGACATGGTCAAGGGGATCGAGAAGGGCGTCGTCGTCGAGCGGGTCGAGCTGCTCGAGAAGACGGGCGGGCGCTCGGGCGACTGGCGGCGCACGTGACCCCGCGCCGGCTCGACCCCCTCGTCGACGGCCACGGCCGCGCGATCGGCGACGTGCGCATCTCGGTCACCGACCGCTGCAACTTCCGCTGCCAGTACTGCATGCC
>JAUJME010000200.1 GCA_030447005.1 Solirubrobacteraceae bacterium
ACCTGCTGGTCGCCGACCTCGCGCCGATCGCCCTCACGCTCGCGCTCACGAAGCACATCCTGCGCCCGGTGACCCGCCGGCTGCAGCGCCTCGAGCAGGCGGCCGGCCCGTTCGGCCATCCGGTCTTCGGGGTGGTCGCCTACGTCGCGGTCATGTGGATGTGGCACATCCCGGCGCTCTACGACGCGGCGCTCACGAGCACCGTCGTCCACACGGTCGAGCACCTCTCCTTCGCCGCCGCCGGGCTCCTCTACTGGTGGCACCTGCTCTCGCCCATCCGCTCCCGGCTGCGCCTCGGGGGCCTCGGGCCGGTCGCCTACATGGCCTCGACCAAGCTGCTGGTCGGCCTCCTCGGCGTCGTGCTCGCGTTCTCCCCGACCGCCTTCTACGCCTACGACTTCGGCGGCGCCCAGCGGCTCGGACTCGACGTCCTCGAGGACCAGCACGTCGCCGGCCTGATCATGGCCCTCGAGCAGTCGATCGTGATGGGCGTCGCCCTCGCCTACCTCTTCGTCCGCATGCTCACCGAGTCCGAGCAGGAGGAGCAGCGGGCGGAGCGCTACGGGACGGGCTAGGCATGGGCCTGCCCCACGACGAGGCGGGGACGGGGCCGGCGGTCGTCCTGCTGCATGCGGGGATCGCCGACCGGGCGATGTGGGCGGAGCACCTCGACCCACTCGCGGCGGCCGGCTTCCGGGTCGTCGCGCTCGACCTGCCGGGCTTCGGCGCGGCGCCGGTCGCGGCGGGTCCGCAGGCGCCATGGACGGACGTGCTCGAGACGCTGGACGCGATCGGCGTCGAGCGCGCGGCGCTCGTGGGCGTTTCGTTCGGCGGCGCGGTGGCCCTGCGGGTGGCGGTCGTCGCGCCCGACCGGGTGTCCGCGCTCGCGCTGGTCTCCGCTCCTGCCGGGATCGAGCCCTCGCCGGAGCTCGAGGCCGCCTGGCAGACCGAGGAGGCGGCACTCGAGCGCGGGGACGTCGAGGCGGCAGTGGCGGCGGTCGTCGACGCGTGGACGCTGCCCGGCGCCCCGCCCGCGCTGCGCAAGCGGGTGGCCGCCATGCAGCGGCGGGCCTTCGCGCTGCAGGCCGAGGCGACCGAGGCGCAGGAGGCGCCCGACCCGGTGGAGGAGCGGCCCGAGGTGCTCGGCGAGCTGGCAGTCCCCACGCTCGTCGCGGCGGGCGAGCACGACATGATCGACTTCCGGGCGGGCGCCGAGCGCCTCGCGGCCGCGCTCCCGGGCGCACGCCACGCCGTCATCACGGGCGCCGGCCACCTCGCGCCGATGGAGGCACCCGAAACGTTCCGCGCGCTCGTCCTCCACTTCCTGCGATCGAGCGCCTAGAAGAATCGAGTGTGCGATCGGACCCGTATATGGGGCTCAATCGCACACTCGACCCTCCCCTCCTTCCTCACCAGACGCAGTTCAGCCCTCCAGCACCGCCCCGTCCTCGAGCCGCGCCGGCCCGTCGACCTCCACGGTCCCGCGGCAGACGACGCCCGCCCCGAACACCACGTCGCCGCGGACGGTCAGCCGGTCGCAGCCGATGAGCGACGGCGGGCCGGCCGGCAGGTGGGCGTCGAAGTCGCGGATGAGCTTGAAGTGGTCGTCGTCGAGCGAGACGAGCGGGATACGGCCGTCGCGCGCCGCCGCCAGCCGCACCTCGGCGTCGGGGGTCACCTCGTAGGCGTCCGAGCGCAGGACGAGCAGGTCATTGGTGGTCTTGACGGGCGTGAAACGCGAGCGCGGGACCCGCAGTGCCTCCGCGCCGTCGAAGACGGCGATCGCCGCGCCCATCGCGGTCTCGAGCTGGTAGACGGCCGGCGTCGAGGAGTCCGACGGGTCGACGGTCTTCCTGTTGACGATCATCGGCAGCCCGAGGACGTTGTCGCGCGCCGCGAGCGTCTCGGCGAGCGCGCGCAGGTCGAGCCACAGGTTGTTGCAGTTGAAGTAGGGATGGCGCTCGGTGTCCTGGAACGTGGCCACGTCCTCGTCGGGCGTCTGCGCGGTCTCGCGCAGGACGAGCCCGCCGCCGTCGCGCAGCCGGGCGAGGTGGCCGCCCTTCTTGTCGGCCTCCGTGCGGTCGCAGACCTCCGACAGGAACGGGATCCCGCGGGAGGCGAACCAGGCGAGGATCCGCGGGTCGAAGGTGGCGCCTAGGTTGTCGGAGTTCGAGACGAAGGCGTAGCGGTAGCCGCGCTCGAGCAGCGCGTCGAGCATGCCGGAGGTGACGAGCGCCGTGTAGAGGTCGCCGTGGCCCGGCGGCGCCCACTCGAGGTCCGGGTCGGCGGGCCACTCGATCGGCGTCAGGTCGTCGACGAGGAGCTTGGGCTCCTTGTTCTGCAGGAAGTCCGGGGGGACGTCGGAGGCCAGCCCCGGGTGGCGCTCGAGCGCGGCGAGGGAGTCGTCGCGCGTCGCGAAGGAGTTCATCAGCACGAACGGCAGCCGCGCGCCCGTGCGCTCGCGGATGTGGATGACCTGGCGGGCGATGATGTCGAGGAACGACATCCCGTCCTTGACCTCGAGCAGCGACTTCGCGCGGGTCATCCCCATGCCGGTCCCCAGCCCGCCGTTGAGCTTGACCACCACCGCCTGGTCGACGAGCTCGGCCGGCGCCTCCTCGCTGAGCGCCTCGGCGTCGGGAAGGTCGCGCAGCGGCTCGATGTCGGACTCGGGAAGGAGCCCGGTCTCCCCCGCCGCCAGGCGCTCGTAGTAGTGCGCGAAGGTGTCGATCGCGGCCGGGTGGACGCCGGCCGCGCGCATCTTCTCCACGCTCGCGGTCAGGCCGTCGGCGGTCATCCGCGCGCCATCCTAGCCGCGAGCCGCGCCCTCACCCCCAGGACTCGCGGTACTCCCGCTGCGCCGCCGTCGGCGCGTCGATCTCCACCCCGAGCGACGCGAGCTTGAGCCGCGCGACCTCGGCGTCGATCGCCTCCGGGACGGGATGGACGCCCGCCGGCAGCCGGCCCTCGCGCGCCACGAGGTGCTCGACGGCGAGCGCCTGGTTGGCGAAGGACATGTCCATCACGGCGGGTGGATGACCCTGCCCCGCGGCGAGGTTGACGACCCGGCCCGAGGCGAGCAGGTTGAGGGCGCGGCCGTCGCCCAGGTCGTAGGACTCGACGAGCGGCAGCACCTCGCGGACGCCGCCCTTCGCCGCCTCGCGGAGCGCCGAGAGGTCGATCTCGATGTCGAAGTGACCGGCGTTGGCGAGGACCGCCCCGTCCTTCATGCGGGCGAAGTGCTCCGTGGTGAGCACCTGCCGCGAGCCGGTGACGGTGACGAAGACGTCGCCGCGCTCGGCGGCGACGAGCGACGGCATGACCTCGAAGCCCTCCATCCGCGCCTCGAGCGCGTGCATCGGGTCGATCTCGCAGACGATGACCTGGGCGCCGGCGCCGCGGGCTCGCAGGGCGATCCCCTTGCCCGTCCAGCCGTAGCCCAGCACCACGAAGGTCCGCCCCGCCATCAGCAGGTTGGTGGCGCGCAGGATGCCGTCGAGGGTCGACTGCCCCGTCCCGTAGCTGTCGTTGAAGAGCCGCTCCGTGCGCGCCTCGTTGACGGCGATCACCGGGCACGCGAGCCGCCCCTCCGCCTCGAGCGCCCGCAGCCGCAGCAGCCCCGTCGTGGTCTCCTCCGTGCCGCCGAGGACGCCGTCGAGCAGGTCGGGCCGGCCGGCGTGCAGCACGGTGAGCAGGTCGGCCCCGTCGTCGAGCGTGACCTGGGGCGCACCGGTCAGGAGCGCGGCGACGTGGGCGGCGTAGGCGTCGGCGTCCTCGCCGCGGATCGCGTGGACCTCCGCGCCGTGCCCGGAGACCAGCGCGGCGGCGACCTCGTCCTGCGTGGAGAGCGGGTTGGAGGCGGCGAGGCCGACCTCGGCGCCGCCCGCGATCAGCGCGCGGACGAGGTTCGCCGTCTCGGCGGTGACGTGCAGGCACGCCGCCACGCGCACGCCCTCGAGCGGCCGCTCGGCCGCGAAGCGCTCGCGGATCGAGCGGAGGACGGGCATCTGCCCGTCCGCCCACTCGATGCGGGCCTGGCCGCGCGGGGCCAGACCCGGGTCCAGGACGGTGCTAGTACCGATACTGATCGCTCTTGAACGGCCCCTCGACCGG
>JAUJME010000201.1 GCA_030447005.1 Solirubrobacteraceae bacterium
ACTGGTAGAAGCGCTCGGCGCCATCCCACGGGAAGTGCGGGTTGCCGAGCAGCAGCCCGCGCCCGTTCTCGGTGGAGTCCTTGCCGAACGCCACGGCGTTGGAGCCGATGCCGCCGAGGATCTCGTCGAAGCGGCGCGGGTCCGTCGCCTCGAGGACCTCGAACGGGTCAGGCGCCGCGGCGGCGCCGCCGCTGGTCGGCGGCGTCGGCGGCTGCGCCTCGCCGATGCCGTCGATCGCCACGCCGCCCGAGGCGAGGAGCGCGAGCTGGTAGAAGCGGCGATAGGCGTCGATCTCCTCGATCGGCCGCACCCACTCCTGCCCGCGGCACGCCGGGTCGGGGATGTTGGCGACGCCCGTCTCGGCCAGGTAGCGGTTGTAGCCGTCGACGTAGCCGCGCACCGCCTCGCGGATCTCGGGCTTCGGGCCGCGCGGCGGCGCCTCGGAGATCAGCTTCTCGACGACCTGGTCCTGGATGATCCGCTTGTAGAAGAAGTCGGACTTCAGGTTGTTGGGCGTCGTCCCGTTGCCGCGGAACTGGTAGGTCGCATCCGGGCCGAAGAACCGCGACCGCTCCGCGCGGACCGTGACGTAGGAGTCCGCCATCGTGCAGATGTTGTCCTGCGCGAACGCGTAGCCGTAGCCGTAGCCCAGGCTCCCGAAGTCCTTGGCGAGGATGTGCGGGATGCCGTGCTCCGTGCGACGGATGTCGACGTCGTAGCCGTCGGCCGCGGGCGCGGCGGACGGAACGGTGAGCAGGGCGGCGAGGGCGATCAGCAGAAAGAGGGAGCGGCGCATGGCCGTCCACGGTACCGCGCCGTTCACACGGCGACCGCGGCCTCCTTCTGACGCTGGCGCTCCGGGGTTATCTCGACGACGTTCCACGCGAGGCCGACGCGCCTGAGCAGCCGGATGGCGGCGCCCGTCGGGTCGATCTCGTACCAGCGCATCCCGTGCACCGCCGCGCGCGGGAACGCGTGGTGGTTGTGGTGCCAGGACTCGCCCATGGAGGGGAGCGCGAGCCAGAGCACGTTGGTCGAGTGGTCGTCGACGGCGAAGCGGCGCCGCCCGAAGAAATGGCAGACGGAGTTGATGGACCACGTCACGTGGTGCAGGAGGAAGATCCGCACGAGGCCCCCCCACAGCGCGGCGGTCAGCGCTCCGGCGAGCGTCCCGTCGATCGCGTAGCCGAGGGCGAACGGGATGGCGATGCCGAGCACCACCCACAGCGGGAAGAGGCGGTTGATCGTGCGCATCGTCGGATCCTCGTAGAGGTCCTTGGCGTAGCGGTCCCAGGCGGCCTGCCCCTGGCGGTCGAACAGCCAGCCCATGTGGGCGTACCAGAGGCCCTTGAGGCCGGAGTCGTGCGTGTGGGGCGAGTGCGGGTCGCCCTCCTGGTCGGTGTGCGCGTGGTGCTTGCGGTGGTCGGCGACCCACGACATGACGGGCCCCTGCACCGACATCGAGCCGAGCGCCGCGAAGACGTACTGGAGCCACATGTGCGTCTGGAAGGAGCGGTGGGTGAGCAGGCGGTGAAAGCCGATCGTCACCCCGAAGCCGGTGGCCAGGTACATGACGGCGAGGATCGCCAGGTCGCTCGCGTCGACGAGGCGGTTCCACAGCAGCACGACGGCGGCGAGGAAGGCGATGAAGGGCACGACGGCCCCGGTGAGGTTCGAGATGCGGTGCGCTCGGGTCATGGCCTTGGAGTCTGGTGTGCATCTCCGAGCCGTTCTCGTCGCCTGGCGCGCACCGTGAGGGTGCCCCTTTGTAGTCTGGTGATGAATGCGCGAGCCCTTCGAGGCGATCCCCGCCGAGGCGGCCGCCGTCCTGCGCCCGGTTCTGCCGGGCCTGGCCGACGAGACGATCGCCGCCATCGCGGTCGAGGTCCCCGACTACGCGCGGGCGATGGAGGGGCCGTTCGGCGACGCCGTCCGCCGCGGGGTCGAGCAGGCCCTCGGCCGCTTCGTCGACGCGGTCGCCGACCCGGCCGGCGGCGGGCCCGCCGCCGACGAGACCTACGTCGCGCTCGGGCGGGGCGAGCTGCGCGTCGGCCGCTCGCTCGACGCCCTGCTGGCCGCCTACCGCGTCGGCGCGCGGCTGGCCTGGCGGCGCTTCGTCGAGGCAGGGGTCGCCGCCGGCCTGCCGCCCGCCACGCTCTACCGGCTCGGCGAGGCGATCTTCGCCTACATCGACGCGATCTCCGCCGAGTCGGCGGCGGGCTACGCCGAAGAGCAGTCGGCGCTCGCCGGCGAGCGCGAGCGCCGCCGCCGCGCGCTGGTCCGCGTGCTCGCCCAGCACCCTCCCGCCGACGAGGAGTCCGTCCGCACCGCGGCCGACGCCGCCGGCTGGCCGCTGCCGCGGACGCTGGCCGCCGTCGCGCTCGCCGAGGGGAGCGACGAGGACGCCCAGCGCGTCGCCCGGCGCCTCGATCCCGGGGCCCTCGGCGCCGAGGCCGACGGCGCCGCGTACGTGGTCGTCCCCGACCCCGGGGCGCCCGGCCGGCGCGCCCTGCTCGCCCGCGCGCTCGGAGGGCGCGCCGCCGCGCTCGGGCCCGAGGTCGCGTGGGGCGAGTCGGGCCAGAGCGCGAGCCGTGCGCTCGCCGCCGCGCGGCTGCTCGCGGCGGGGCGCCTCGCGCCGGCGCCGGGCGAGGCGCCCCTCGTGCTCGCCGACGAGCACCTCGCCGCGCTCGCCGTCCACGCCGACCCGGGGGTCGCCGGCGCGCTCGCCCGCCGCGCGCTCGCCCCGCTCGAGCCCGTCGCCGGCCCCGCGCGCGAGCGGCTGCGCGAGACGCTCGCCGCGTGGCTCGACCAGCCGGGCCAGATCCAGGCGATCGCCGCGCGGCTCTCCGTCCACCCGCAGACCGTCCGCTACCGGCTCCGCCGCCTGCGCGAGCTCTACGGCGCCGCCCTCGAGGATCCCGACGAGCGCCTGACCCTCGCCCTCGGCCTGCGGGCGGGCGCCGATTCGGTATCTGTGTAGGCCCGATGCGCCTCCTCGTCACCGGCGCCGCCGGCCAGCTCGGCCGCGACGTCGCCACCTCCGCCGTGCTGGCGGGCCACGACGTCGTCGCCCTCGCCCGCGGCGACCTCGACATCACCGACGCGGGCGCGGTCGCCTCCGCGGTCGGCGCCGCGCGGCCCGACGCGGTCGTCAACTGCGCGGGATACACCGACGTCGACGGGGCCGAGGGCGACGAGGCCGCCGCTGTCGCGGTCAACGCCACGGGCGCGGGCAACGTCGCCGACGCCGCGGCCGCCGCCGGTGCGCACCTCGTCCACGTCTCGACGGACTACGTGTTCGACGGCCGCGCGACGGAGCCCTACGTCGAGTCGAGCCCCGCCAACCCGGTGTCGGCCTACGGCCGGTCGAAGCTGGCCGGCGAGCTCGCGCTCGACCCGGCGCGCGACGCGATCGCGCGCGCGTCGTGGCTCTTCGGCGCCCGCGGCTCCAACTTCCCCGCGACGATGCTGCGCCTGGCCGGCGAGCGCGAGGAGCTTGCGGTGGTCGACGACCAGGTCGGGATCCCGACCTACACGGGCCATCTCGCTCCGGCGCTCGTGGCCCTCGCCGAGACGCGCGCGACCGGGGTGCTGCACGCCACGGGTGAAGAGCCGTGCTCGTGGTTCGACTTCGCGCAGGCGATCTTCGCGGCCGCCGGCCGCGAGGTCTCGCTCGCGCGGGCGCGCACGCAGGATCTCGGCCGCCCGGCTCCCCGGCCGGCCTACTCCGTGCTCGGTTCGGAGCGCGCCGACGCGCCGCGGTTGCCGCACTGGCGCGACGGGCTCGCCGCCTACCTCGAGGAGATCGGGGCGCGGCGATGAGGCTGCTCGTCTGCGGCGGCGCCGGCTTCATCGGCTCGAACTTCGTGCGGCTGCGCGTGCGCGAGGCCGGCGACGAGGTCGTCGTGCTCGACAAGCTCACCTACGCCGGGCGGGAGGAGAACCTCTCAGACGTCGACGACGCCCCCGGCTTCCGCTTCGTCCGCGGCGCGATCGAGGACCCCGAGGTGGTCGCCCTGGCGATGGAGGGCTGCGACGCGGTGGTCAACTTCGCCGCCGAGACGCACGTCGACCGCTCGATCGCCGAGCCCGACGCGTTCGTGACCACC
>JAUJME010000202.1 GCA_030447005.1 Solirubrobacteraceae bacterium
GGCAGCACGAAGTAGCCCCAGCGGCGCTTCGCCCGCGGGACGTAGATCTCCAGCCGGTGGCGGAAGCCGAAGAGCTGCTCGGCGCGCGCGCGGTCGCAGAGGAGGTTGTCGAAGGGGGAGAGCAGGACGGTCCGCGGCCGCCACGGCTCGCCGTCGCGCGCGAGGGCGCGCAGGGCGTCGAGGTCCGCCGCGTGCACCCACCAGTCGCCGCCCAGCCCGTCGATCGCCACCGCCTCCACGAGCCCTTCCGCCTGCAGGCCGGCCATCACCGCCTCGAGCCCGGGATACCGGTCGCGGGTGAAGTGCGCCCGCAGGTGCGGCAGCTGCGCGACGCCGAGCGCCCGCAGCGAGCGCTGGGCGGCGGCGCGGACGACCGCGCGCTCCTCCGGCGGCGCCGCGAGCGCCGCGGCGGCGCCGGCGGGCAGGCAGCGCTCGCCGAGGTCCCACAGCCGGCGGCCGCCCTCCCGTCGCGCCACGCCCGCCTCGCCGCGCATCCAGAGGAAGTCGAGCATCCGCTCCACGCTGCGCTCGGCCGGCGTCCAGCCCCGGGAGTGGTGCGGGACGGCTGCGCGGTTCTCGATCGCGCCGTGGGGGAGGGGCCCGTCGGCGGCGAGCCGCTCGAGCACGTGGTCGCGGAAGCGCGCGTTGGCGGCGAGCCAGTCCAGCGCGCGGCGGGCGCCCGGCGAGTCGCGCCATGGCCAGCGGCGCATCGCCCAGGCGTGGACGGGAAGGTCGGCGGCGGAGACGATCGACGCCTCGTGGGCCCAGTACTCGAACAGCGCGCGCTCGCCGTAGGTCACCCGGTCGAGGAGCGAGGGGTCGAAGGCGCCGAGCCGGGCGTGGAGGACGAGCAGCTGGTTGCGCGCCACCACGCCGGTCGGGTCGAGCTGGAGGCAGCCCAGGCGCTCGGCGACGGCGCGGACGGCCGCGGCGTCCGGCCGCCGGCGCGGCAACGGCCCCTCGAGCCCCTGCGCGCGGATGGCCAGGCGCCGCGCGGCGCGCAGGGGGACGTGGAGCGGGGCGGAGGCGGGCACGGCGGCGAAGGCTAGGGTCGGGCGCGGATGCGGCGGCCGGGCCGCTCCGCGCGCGGCACAATGTCGGCGATGGACCCGTACCGCGTCCTCGGCGTCGACCGCGACGCGCCGCCCGACAAGCTGGCGGCCGCCTACCGCCGCGCCGCCAAGCGCTGGCACCCCGACTACGGCGGCGGGCCCGAGGCGCAGGCGCGGATGGCGGAGATCAACGCCGCCTACGACCTGGTCCGCGACGGCGGCTGGCGCAGCGCCCAGGCGGGCGCCGCCGCGGGCATGGCCAAGCAGGGTGCCCGCGCCGAGGCGCCCCGCCGGCGCCCCCGCGGCTCGTGGCTGCCGGACTCGATCCGCCAGGCGATGGGCGGCGAGCTCGTCGCGGCGCTCAAGGACGGCGAGGACGTCCGCCTGGTCACGCCCGCCTCCACCTGGGCGAGCCCCACCACCGTCCTGGCCGTCACCGACCAGCGGCTCATCTGGCTCCAGGACGACGTCATCGGCGCCCGGGTGCAGTCCGTCCCGCTGCGGGCGGTGGCCAGGATCGAGGTCGCGCCCAGGCGCTTCCGCCGCCACGTCGCCGCCATCCGCCTCAAGACGATCAACGGCCGCCGCCACACGTTCGCCGAGCTGCGCCCGAGCATGGCGGAGGACATCGTGCGGCGCGTCAGCGCGGCCGCCGCTTGAGCCGTTTCAACGCGGGCGCAGCTGCGGCAGCTTTGAGCAGGGAGGCGGGGATGTCGCGCCGGGAGCGGTCGTAGGCGGTGCGCAGCGCATCAGCCGCCTCGGCGCCGTGGACCCCGGGGCCGTGGCCGACGAGCAGATGCTGGGGCTCGTAGCCGCGCAGGGCGCCGGGCGGGAGCATCCGGACCATCGGGTGGATCCCGGCCGGGCCCGGCCCCGCGGCCCACACCGGGTTCGTCCCCACGATCTCCGCGACCACGAGCGCGCGGCGCTCGGGCCACCACAGGGCGGCCTCCTTCCACAGCGGGAGCGAGAGGACGCCGATCGTCTCGAACGGGCCGGGCGCCGCGGCGTCGTAGGCCTTGACGTGGGGGATGCCGAGCCGGCTCGCGATCGCGGCGCCGTCGCGGTCGTGGCGGTCGAGCAGCTGGATGACGCCGGCCGGCGTGCCGAGCTCGGTCGCGCGGGCCATCGCCACCGGCTCGTCGACGGGATCGACGAACCAGACCCGGCCGTCGTCGGCCAGCGCGTGCGACGTGCGGGCGAGCGGCTCGTCGAGGACCCAGGAGATCCCGAACGGCAGCTCGTCGAAGGTCACCCCCGCCATCGCGGCCGACTCTACCCGTACCGCGCGGCGGCGCGGGCGACCGCCGCGCCGTAGCCACCGCCGAACAAGACGGCGTGGACGAGCAGCGGCATGAGCTGCCACAGCTCGACGCGGTCGGCGTGGCCGTCGGGCAGCGGAGCGGCCTCCTCGTAGGCGGCGAAGCAGCGCGCCGACGGGCCGCCGAAGAGCCGGAGCATCGCCAGGTCGGTCTCGCGATGGCCGCCGTGGGCGGCCGGGTCGATCAGCCAGGCGCGGCCGTCGGCGCCGCCGAGGACGTTGCCGGCCCAGAGGTCGCCGTGCAGGCGGGCGGGCGGCTCCTCCGGGCCGGCGAGCTGCTCGATCCGCTCGCAGACGCGCTGCACCGCCGCACCCGCCCCGTAGGGCAGGACGTCGCGCGACTGGGCCATCTCGGCCAGCGGGCGCAGCCGCCGCTCGGCGTAGAAGTCGGCCCACGTCGGCGCCGGGTCGTTGGGCAGCAGCAGCGGGCCGATCCGCAGCGGCGGCGCGTCGTAGCCCGTGGCCGGCGGCGTGCCGGGCGGCGTGGCCCCGAAGGCGGGCGCGCCCGCGGCGTGGAGGGCGGCGAGCTCGCGCCCGAAGGCCGCCTCGCCCTGGGCGTCGAGCGTGCCCGGCTCGATCCACTCGAGCACGAGCGAGCGCTCCCCGCGCCCGAGGACCCGCGGGACGGGCGGCCCGGCGGGCACCGCGAGCCACCCGAGGCCCGCCGCCTCGGCCTCGAACGTCCCGGGCGGCGCGTCCGGATGCGCCTTGACGAACGCCCGCCGGCCGTCGCCGAGCTCGGCGGCGTAGGCCTCGTTGATGTCGCCGCCCGCCACCGCGGTCAGGCGGGTCACCGGCGCGCCGAGCGCCGCGGCGACCTCCTCGGCGAGCGCGCTCACAGCCGCCCGGAGACCCGCAGCTCGGCGAGCAGCCCGCGGCAGCCGGCGTCCACGACGTCGAGGACGTGGCCGAAGCCGTCGTCGTGGCCGTAGTAGGGGTCGGGCACGTCGAGGTCGCCCGCCGCCACCGCCTCGGGGTCGAACTCGCGCAGGCGGCGGATCCGGCCGCGGGCCGCCTCGTCGGGCGCGGCGCGCCGCAGCGCCTGGAGGTTCTCGCCGTCCATGGCGAGGATCAGGTCGAAGCGCCCGAAGTCCTCGGGGCCGACCTGCCGTGCGCTGCCCTCGAGGGCGATTCCACGCTCGCGGGCGGCCGCGGTCGCGCGGTGGTCGGGCGGGTTGCCGACGTGCCAGTCGCCCGTGCCGGCGCTCTCGAGCTCCACGCGATCGGCCAGCCCCTCCTGCTCGAGCAGGTGGCGCATGACGCCCTCGGCGGTCGGGGAGCGGCAGATGTTGCCCAGGCAGACGAAGAGCAGGCGCACGACTCCGGCCGAAGTGTGCCGGGTAGGCTCGCCTCGTGTCCGAACCCTCCGATCTCCTGGGCGAAGCCCCGCTGACCGCGGCGATCGCCGCCCTCGCCGAGCGCAACCGCCACCACCTCGACGCCATGACGGAGACGGAGCGCGCCGAGGCGCTCGGTCACTGGCGCGAGCTCGCCGTCACCGTCCTCACGGCGGCGACCGCCGCGCGCGGGGACCGGGAGGGGGAGGCCGAGCCGGCGCTCGGTGACGAGGTCCCCGGGCGGGCGGTCATCGTCTTCGAGGACGCCGGGGGCGACGACGTCACCGTCCACGCCAGCTTCTTCCCCCAGCTCGAGGACCTCGGCAACGGCGAGGTGGCCGCCACGCCGGCGCAGGCCACCGCGCTCGAGCTGCTCAACGAGATGACGGGGGAGCCGGG
>JAUJME010000203.1 GCA_030447005.1 Solirubrobacteraceae bacterium
GACCTTCGTGTCGTAGTACATGACGCAGAAGACCTTGCGGTTCTTGTAGCAGTAGCCCTTCAGCGCGCGGTCGCCGTTGATGCGCCGCGAGTTCGTCGAGCAGCAGTCGACGAGCTTTCGCACCTGGCCGCCGCAGCAGCGGTACCAGGCCCCGTCGGTGCGGACGGGGATGCCGAACTCCTCGCCGACCGCCGTGCAGACGCGGGTGCGCGTCGCGCGCGGGAGGGGGCGCCCGTCGGCGTCGACGAGCCGCTCGCCGTCCTCGTCGATCGGGTCGCCGTCGACGTCGACCAGTCGCCCGAGGTCGTCCACGCGGTGGCCGTCCTTGGCCCGCAGCGGGAAGCCGCGCCGGTCGATGCGCGGCAGCCCGGTCGGGTGCGGGCAGGAGTCCGTCGTGTAGATGTGGCCGCAGAAGTGGTAGGCCTCCGCCTCGCCGGGGGCCACGAGCGACCCGACCGAGCGGGCGGCGGTCAGCCCCATCACCGCGCCGCTCAGGCGGGCGAGGAAGCCCCGGCGCGAGGTGCCCGCCGCGAGGCGCTCGAGCGGGTCAGACACGCGCGGCGTCCCGGCGGCGCAGGGCGGTCGCCACGACGGACTCGAGCTGGCCGCCGGAGTTGAAGGTCCCCTTGGCGAGGACGGTCCCGTCGGCGCCGAGCGCGACCGCGAACGGGCTGCCCGGGACGTCGGCGAGCGCCCAGGCCTCGCGCTCGGCGGCCTCGTCGAACACCCGCAGCTCGACCATCCGGTCGCGCCCGAGGGCGGCGATCGCCGGCGCCAGCGCGCGGCAGAGCCCGCAGCCCTCGCTCGTGAAGACCGCGACGGCGACGGCGTGCGGATCGCCGAGCGAGAAGTGGCCGGCCAGGGCGGTCCGGCCGCCGAGCTCCGGCCCCTCGTGGCCGACCTCGAGCGCGCCCTCGGGTCCGAGGCGGAGCCGCAACGCGCCCAGCTCGCGCGCCAGCGCGAGCACCACCACCGCGAGGACCAGCACGCCGAGCAGCGCGGCGGCGAGGCCCGCGGCGAGCCACTCGTCGGTGGAGAGCGCGCGGCGGGGCAGCAGCGGGAGGGCGGCGAGCGCGACGCCGAGCAGCGCGGCGCGGGTGAGCGAGCCGCGGCCGACCCGCCCGCGGGCGCCGAAGCAGGCGCACGGCGCGCCCGCGCGGCCGCTGGCGATCGCCCACGCCTGGGCGGCGGCGAAGCCGGCGAAGAGGATGGCGGCGGCGTGGGCGGCGGCGTCGATCCCCGCGGCGACCGCGAGCCCGAGGCCGAGCTCGGCGGCGATCAGCGCGGTCCACGCCGCGCGCGCCCGGCCGCCGCTCAGCCCGTAGGTGGCCAGCGCGGCGCGGGTGCCCGGGCCGTCGGCGGCCTTCAGCCCGGCGGCGGCGACCAGCACGGCGCCCAGCGCGATGCAGGCGAGGACGGAGGCCATCGGTCGAGCGACGCTACTGCACCGAAGCGGTCAGGCGCCGGACACGGCGCGCGCGGACCAGTAGCCGTCGCCGCCGACCGGCTCGAACTCCGCGACACGGGCGAGCTCGGCGCGCACGTCGCTCTCGCTCCGGGCGCACACGGCCGCGACCTCGGCGGTCGCGAGCGGGAACGGCGCCCAGGCCAGGACCTCCTCGACCGACTCCGGGTCCCCCCGGCGCTCGAGTCCCGGGACGAGGTTGGCGACGGCGACCTCGTAGGACTCGAGCGGCTGGAAGCCCGGGAGCGCGATCAGCTCCTCCTCGGCCGCGAGCTCGAGCGAGGGACAGGTGTAGCGGCGCCCGTCGTCGGCGTCGGCGAGCTTGTGGTCGAGCGCCAGCGCCGCGGGCGCCGGGTGGCGCGCGACGCCCTTGTCGGCCTCGAGCGCCTCCTCGACGGCGGGATCCTCCAGCCAGCCGTCGAGCACCCCGGGGTCGATCCCGGCGTCACAGGCGGCGCGGTCGAGGAGCGCCGGGTCGTCGAGCAGCCCGCCGCCCATCGCGAGCACCCGCAGCCGCCGCAGCACCGCCGCCTCGGCCTCCGGCGCGTGGACGCGCGCGGCGACCACGGCGCGGCACGCGGCGACCGTCGCGGGCATCCGCTCGCGCAGCCGCCAGTCGATCGGCATCCCGTGCGCCTCGAACATCGCGCGCAGCCCGGCGGATTGCCGCTCCGGCGTGAAGCCGCGCTCCTCGTACTCGTCCGGGCTCTCGGAGAGGACGACCATCCGCGTGTCCCACTCGAGGTCGTCGCCGTAGAGCCACTCCAGGCGCCGCAGCCGTGGCTCGGCGGAGAACGCGAACGGGCAGCCGGGATCGGTGAAATGGCGGATGCGGACTGGAGTCATGTTTCCTCCACGCTACCCAGCAGGCGGCGGAGATCCTCGGCGACGGCGGTGGGCTCCTCGCGAAGCTGGCGCCAGGTGGTCCGCACGACGCGCCACCCCGCCGCCTGCAGCGTCCGGTCGCGGGCGCGGTCGCGCTCGAAGGCGGCGAGCGTGGCGTGGGCGGCGCGGCCGTCGAGCTCGGCGACGAGGCGGTGCTCGCGCCACAGGCAGTCGACCTCGAAGCCCTCGACGAGGACGTTGGTGGCCGGGACGGGGAGGCCGGCCGCGGCAGCCAGCAGAAGGAAGCGGTCCTCGAGCTCGGAGCGGGTGACCCGGGGGCCGGTATCGAGGCCGTCGAGGATGGCGCGGAACGCGGCGGTGCCGCGGCGGCCCGGATGGCGCTCGAGGAGGGCCGGCAGCGACAGCGGGTCGGCGAGCCGCAGGACCTCCGCCTGGTGGACGGCCCGCTCGAGCCGGTCGGGCGGGAGGACGGCGGCGAGGTCGAGCAGGGTGCGGGGCGGCGTGGTGACGGGGATGCCGTCGAGGGTGGTCCGCTCGTCGGGAGCCAGGACCGACGCGTGGACCCTCAGGCCGGCGCGCGACCGGCGCTCCACCGGCAGCGTCACCTCAGGGGTCCCGCTCGACCGGAGGATCCCCCACAGCGCTCCAGCGGACCTGTGGCTCAGCGCGGCGCCCTCGCCGCTCGCCAGGGTGGCCGCCATCCACCGCCCGCGCTGTGAGACGACCCGGTGCCCCACCGCGTACACCCCTCGGTGAAGGGGGTGGAGGCGCCCACGCTCGAGGCGGTGGCCGACCGCCCGCCGCTCCAGGCCGAGGCGTTGGAGCTGTGCCCGCGAGACGACCCCGTGCTGCCGCCCGGCCAACTCGGCCATCTCACGGTCAACCTGTGTTTCGGCCCCACTATGGGGCCGAAGTGCAGGTTCGTCCGCCACGCCGCCAGGATCCCGCCGGGGCCCCCACGGAACAGCACCACTTCGTAACGGATCAGGCCCGCGTCAGCTTCTTGTAGGAGATCCGGTGCGGGCGGTCGGCCTCGGCGCCGAGGCGCTCGCGGCGGTGCTCCTCGTAGGCCTCGAAGTTGCCCTCGAACCAGACGACCTGGGAGTCGCCCTCGAAGGCGAGGACGTGCGTGGCGACGCGGTCGAGGAACCAGCGGTCGTGGGAGATGATCACCGCGCAGCCGGGGAACGCGAGCAGCGCCTCCTCCAAGGCACGCAGCGTGTCGACGTCGAGGTCGTTGGTCGGCTCGTCGAGCAGGAGCAGGTTGCCCCCGGTGCGCAGGAGCTTGGCCATGTGCAGGCGGTTGCGCTCGCCGCCGGAGAGCTTCTCGACCTGCTTCTGCTGGTCGGAGCCCTTGAAGTTGAAGTTGGCGACGTACTGGCGGGAGTTGACCTCGCGCTCGCCGACCTTGATGTGCTCGTAGCCGCCGGAGATCTCCTCCCACACGGTCTTCGAGCCGTCGAGCGCGTCGCGCGACTGGTCGACGTAGGCGAGCTGGACCGTCTCGCCGAGGCGCAGGGCGCCGCCGTCGGGCTGCTCCTGGCCGACGATCATCCGGAAGAGCGTCGTCTTGCCGGCGCCGTTGGGGCCGATCACGCCGACGATGCCGGCGGGCGGGAGGTCGAAGGAGAGGTCCTCGATGAGCAGCCGGTCGCCGAAGCCCTTGCGCAGCCCGGAGGCCTCGATCACCTTGTCGCCGAGCCGCGGCCCGGGCGGGATGTGGATCTGCACCTGGTCGACGCGCGCGTTGCGCTCCTCGGCGAGCAGCGCCTCGTAGTTGTTGAGGCGCGCCTTG
>JAUJME010000204.1 GCA_030447005.1 Solirubrobacteraceae bacterium
TGGTGACGAGGTTGTAGACGTTCTGCGACCAGTTCTGCACGGTCGTGTAGCGGATCCGCGCGCCCGGCTTGGCGATCAGCTCGACCACCGCGGAGTGCAGCGAGTCCGTCGACCACACCGGCGCGGTGCAGCCCTCGACGTAATGCACGTAGGAGCCCTCGTCGGCGACGATCAGCGTCCGCTCGAACTGGCCCATGTTCTCGGTGTTGATCCGGAAGTAGGCCTGGAGCGGCATCTCGACGTGCACGCCCTTGGGGACGTAGACGAACGAGCCGCCCGACCACACGGCGGAGTTGAGCGCGGCGAGCTTGTTGTCGTTGGACGGGATCACCGAGGCGAAGTACTCGCGCACGAGGTCCTCGTGCTCGCGCAGCCCGGTGTCCATGTCCATGAAGACGACGCCCTGCTTCTCGAGGTCCTCGCGGACCTGGTGGTAGACGACCTCGGACTCGTACTGGGCGCCGACGCCGGAGAGGAACTTGCGCTCGGCCTCCGGGATGCCCAGCTTGTCGAAGGTGTTCTTGATGTCCTCGGGGACGTCGTCCCAGGTCTTCGAGGCCTTCTCCGACGCGCGGACGAAGTAGTGGATGTTGTCGTAGTCGACGTCGGCGAGCATCGGCGAGCCCCACGTGGGCTGCGGCTTGGCGAAGAAGTGCTCGAGCGCCTTGAGGCGGAAGTCGAGCATCCACTGGGGCTCCTGCTTGAAGGCCGAGATCTGCTCGACGATCTCGCGGTTGATCCCCTTGGGCGCCTTGAAGGCGTAGCCCGTCTCGGGGTCGTGGAACCCGAACTTCTCCTTGTAGTCGGCGTTGATGCCGGACAGCTCGCGCTGCTCGGCGAGGACCTCAGGGGGGGAGCTCACGTGTGACTCATTTCAGTCGACCTCAACTCGGATCATGTCGCCCTCGACCGACACGGCGAACGTGTCGACGGGGACGTAGGCAGGCAAAGTCAGGGGCTTTCCGGTGCGCAGGTCGAACTTCGCGCCGTGGCGGGGGCACTCGACCGTGCAGGTGTCGGCGTCGACCTCGCCCTCGAGGAGCACGCCGTTGTCGTGCGAGCAGCGATCCTCGATGGCGAGCAGCTCGCCGTTGCAGTTGAACACGCCGATCTCGAGGTCCTCCCACTCGACGAGACGGTGCTCGCCGGGGGCCAGCTCGGAGACGGCGCAGATGTCGATCAGGGGGCTCATTCGGTCGGTATTTCCGACTCGGTGAGTCGGCTTTGACAGTCTAGCGGGCGGGGTGGCCCGATCCCGGCTCGGGCGGGGCGCTGGCGCGCAACTGCGCACCGAGTGAAGGAAGTGCTCCGGGAGTGTGCCGAAGGGCCCCACGGGCGGGCGGGTTGGCGCGCGGGCGGGGGATGCTGGCGCGGTGGGGGCACAACGTGGATCCGGAGACGATCTCGGCGGCGGGATCCACGTTGACCACCACAGTGGTGGTGAAGGTGGATCCGGCCGGGGAAAGGGTGCAGCGATCCACGTTGACCACCGGATCGCTCGGTTCGCCGCGGCGAACCGAGGCCTGGTGACTCGGGACGTTCTCCTCGATGCGGGTTTGACCCCGCGCCAGATCGAGCGGCGGCTCGAGGCGGGCCGCCTCCACCCCATCCACCGCGGCGTCTACGCAGTCGGACACGCCGTCCTCCCGCCGCTCGGACTCGAGCACGCGGCGCTGCTGGCGATCGGCGAGGACGCCGCCCTCAGCCACACGAGCGCCGCCACCGTGCTCGCGCTCCTGCCGCCCGGCCAGCGGATCCACGTCACGCACTGGGGCCGGCACCGGCGCGGGCCGGCCGGCGTCACGGTCCATCGCGTCGCCGCCCCACCACCCACCTGGTCCCGCCACGACCTCCGGATCACCACCCCGCCCGCACGCTCACCGACCTCACCCGCGCAGTCGACGCTCGCACCCTCGCCCAAGCGACGAACGAGGCGCAGATCCAAAGGCTCATCCCGCCACCCGACGACGGCTTCACCCGCCGCGAGGCCGAGCGCCGCCTGAAGGCGCTGATCCGCAAGGCCCGCCTCTCCCGCCCGGAGTACAACGCTCGCCTCCACGGCTACGAGGTCGACGTCCTGTGGCGCGAGCACCGGCTCGTCGCCGAGGTCGACGGCTACGCCTTCCATCACACCCACGAGGCGTTCGAGCGCGACCGCCGCCGCGACACCGCGCTCCAGCTCGCCGGCTACGCCGTCATCCGGATCACCTGGGACCGGCTCACGCAGGAGCCCGAGGCCCTCGTCGCCGACCTCGCCGCGGCGCTGGCGACCCGGACACCCTCCGTCACCAGCCGCAGTTGACGTCCTCGCCCGCGAGCCCGCGGGCGCGACGGCGCCCTCAGCCCGCCGGCGTCTCCTCCGGCCAGGCGGCCGCCTGGCCGAGCCCCGCGCTCTTGAGCACCTTGAGCGAGAGCAGCGCGCACTTCATGCGGGTCGCGGAGATGTCGATCCCGAGCAGGTCGAGGATGAAGTCCTTGTCGAGCCGGACGAGCTCCTCCACCGGCATGCCCTTGACCTCGTCGGAGGCCATCGAGGCCGACGCCTGCGAGATCGCGCAGCCGTGGCCCGAGAAGGCGATCTCCGCCACGCGATTGTCGTCGTCGACCTTGATCTGCACCTTGAGCTCGTCGCCGCAGAGCGGGTTGTTGTCCTCGAACTCGAGGTCGGCGTCGGCGAGCTCGCCCCAGTTATGCGGCTTCTTGTAGTGCTCGAGGATGTACTCGCGGTAGAGCTCGTCCATCAGGCGAAGATCTCCTGGACGGTGGCGAGGCCGTCGACGAGGCGGTCGACGTCCTCCCGGGTGGAGTGGATGGCGAAGGAGGCGCGGGTGGTGGCGTGGACACCCATCGCCTTCATCAGCACCTGCGCGCAGTGGTGGCCCGCGCGCACGCACACGCCCTCGCGCGCGAGGATCTCGGCGGTGTCGTGCGGGTGGATGCCCTCGAGCGAGAAGGAGCACACCGAGCCGCGGTCGGCGATGTCGCCCGGCCCGTGCAGGGTGAGGCCGGGGACCTCGCGCAGGCGCTCGACCGCGTAGCCGACGACGTCGACCGCGTGGGCGCGGACGGCGTCCATGCCGATCCCGGCGAGGAAGTCGCAGGCCGCGCCGAGCCCGATGGCCTCGGCGATCGGCGAGGTGCCCGCCTCGAAGCGCGCCGGCGGCTCGGCGTAGCGGGACTCGAGCTCCCCGACGGAGGCGATCATGTGCCCGCCGCCGATGAAGGGCGGCATCGCCTCGAGGATCGAGCGGCGGCCGTGGAGCACGCCGATCCCGGTGGGGCCGTAGGCCTTGTGCGCGGTCCACGCGTAGAAGTCGGCGTCGAGGGCGGCGACGTCGAGCGGCAGGTGCGGAGCGGCCTGCGTCCCGTCGACCAGGACGACGGTGCCGGCCGCGTGGGCGCGGGCGACGATGTCGGCCACCGGGTTGATCGTCCCGAGGACGTTGCTCACGTGCGCGACGGCCAGCAGCTTGGGCTCGCGGGCCAGCAGCGCGTCGAGCGCGTCGAGGTCCAGCGCGCCCGCGCCCGTGACCGGGACGTAGGCGAGCTCGGCGCGCTTCTCGGCGCAGAGGATCTGCCACGGGACGAGGTTGGAGTGATGCTCCATCTGGGTGAGGACGACCAGGTCGCCCTCGCCGACGTTCGCGCGGCCCCACGAATAGGCGACGAGGTTGATCGCCTCCGTCGCGTTGCGGGTG
Organism: Solirubrobacteraceae bacterium; assembly: GCA_030447005.1. Next base: position 3,699 of record JAUJME010000204.1, read on the forward strand.
AAGATCGTCTCCTTCGGCGTCGAGCCGGCGAAGCGCGCGGCGGTCACCCGCGCGCCCTCGTAGCCCTCGGTCGCCTCGGCGGCGATGGGATAGACCCCGCGGTGCACCGACGCGCGGTACTCGCGGTAGTAGCGGTCCATCGCCTCGATGACCGGCACGGGCGTCTGCGACGTCGCCGCGGAGTCGAGGTAGACGATGCCCTCCCGCGCGGACAGGACCGGGAAGTCGGCCGAGGTGGGGACGGCAATGCTCACGCGAGCCACGCCGCGGTCGACGAAACGCTGCTTGCGGAGGACCCTCGGGGTCTCATGCCGTCGCCCCGACCTCCTCGGCGATCCAGCCGTAGCCGCGGTCCTCGAGGATGTCGACGAGCTCGGGGCCGCCCTCCTTGACGATCCGGCCCTCGA
>JAUJME010000205.1 GCA_030447005.1 Solirubrobacteraceae bacterium
CGGGCCAGCTCGGCCAGCCCGCGCTCCGTGCGCGCCGCGACGATCGCCGAGTGGGGCACGAGGTCCAGCGGCGCGGCGAGCGGGTCCTCGAAGCCGGTGAACGCGACGAGCCCGCCGGCCTCCCGGACGATGAGCTGGGCCGCCGCCGCGTCGACCGCCCGGCAGCCCTTGATCGTCGCCATGCCGTCGAGCCGCGCGCCGGCCACCTGGCAGAGCGTCACGGCGATCGTCCCGAGCGCGCGGACCCGGTGCGCGACGCCGACGAGCGAGTCGGCGGCCTCGGCGATCCAGCGCGGGTCGGCCGACTCGAGCCCGATGACCTCGAGCTGGCCGTCGCGGACCCGGCGCTCGGCGGGCTCCCGTGACAGCGCGGCGCCGTCGAGGGCCGCGCCCTCGCCGCGGCGCGCGGTCCACTCCTCCCCGGGCCCGAAGTCGAAGACGTAGCCGAAGAACACGTCGGCCATGGTCGGGCCGTCGGCCACCGCGATCGAGATGGAGTGGTGCGGGAGGCGCCGCTTGGCGTTGAGCGAGCCGTCGATCGGGTCGATGACCACCAGGACCTCGTCGCCGCCGAACTCGACGGTCCCGCGCTCCTCGCTGACCGCCGTGAACCGCGCGCCGCCGGCGTGCAGCGCCTCGAGCTCGGCGAAGACGGCGTCCTCGGCGGCGGCGTCGATGATCAGGGTGCGGTCGCCGCCCTCGCCGACGGACCCCGTCTCCGAGACGCGCTCGGCGGTGGTCGGCGACCGCGCCAGGAGCTCGGCGAGCTTGCCCGCCGCCCGGCGCGAGGCGCCGAGCCAGTCCGCCTCGTGCGCGGCGCTCGGGTGGTTCGAAGCATCTGTGCCATCGGTCATCCCTGATCCGCCGGAGGAGAGCTTGGCACAGCGGCCATGAGCCACGCCCCCCGTGCGGACCGGCGAGCACGCCGCGCCCGGACGCGGCCGGAGGCGTACGGTGTGCGCGGGATGCACGAGGGGGCCGAGGAGCTCACGGACAGGCTGCGCGGCGCGCCGACCCGCGTCGTCCTCGCCGACGACCACGCCCTGATGCGCATGATGGTCCGGCGCGCGCTCGAGGAGGAGGGCTTCGCGGTCGTCGCCGAGGCCGCCGACGCCGACGCCGCGGTGGGCGCCGCGCTCGACCACCGGCCCGACCTCTGCCTGCTGGACCTCGTGATGCCGGGAGACGGGGCCGAGGCAGCCCGGCGGATCGACAACCTGCTGCCCGGGACGCGGATCGTGATGCTCACCGCCTCCAGCCGCGACGACGACCTGTTCCGCTGCCTGTGCGCGGGCGCGATGGGCTACCTGCTCAAGGACACGAACCCCGAGCGCCTCCCGGCCACCCTCCGCGAGGCGCTCGACGGTGGTCCGTCGATCCCGCGCTCCCTGGTCTCCCGGCTCGCGCAGGAGTTCGGCGATCCGGGTCGGACCCGCGGACGCGGGCCGCGGGTCCGGCGCCGCGGCCAGGGCCTCTCCGAAGGCGAGCGCGACGTGCTCGACCTGCTGCGTGCCGGGCGCGCCGCGAAGGAGATCGCGCTCGAGCTCAGCGTCCCCGATGCCGCCGTCCGCCGCCACATATCCTCGATGATGCGGAAGCTGAGCCTCGCTGACGGCGACGCCAACCGCTGACCGGCGCTACGCTGCGTAGACCGCCCGCGTCGCGCGCTCGAGCAGCTCGCGCAGCGTGTGGATCTCCTCGTCGAGCCGGGCGATCTCCTTGGACGCCGCGAGGTCGCCGCCGTCGAGCCGGCGGTACGCGTCGCGGCGCGCGGTCTCCAGCGCGAGCACCTCGCTGTAGCCGTCGGTGAGCACGCGCTCGATACGGTCGCGCCAGCCGGAGGCCTGGGCGGTCGCGACGGCGTCGTCGAGCAGCGCGGAGAAGCGTTCGAGGTCGATATCCATAGGGGGAACGGGGGTGTGAACGGTCGTCGTACCCGTGGGTTGGCCGCTCCACCGGCCGACTGGCCCGGCCGCTCGCCCGGCCCTACCCTTGCTGGCCGTGCCGACGCCCTCCCATCCGAGCCCCGCGCGCGGACCGCTCCTGCTCCTGGGCGGCCCGGGCACCGGCAAGACGACGGCCCTCGCCGGGCGTGCCGGGGCGCTGCTCGAGGAGGGCGTGTCCGCCGAGTCGGTCCTCGCGCTCGTCCACTCCCCGGCGGCCGCCGACCGGTTCCGCACCGCGATCGCCGCCGAGGAGCCGACGGTCATCACCTTCGAGGGCCTCTGCGCGCTCATCCTCCGGGACGAGGCCAACGAGGCCGGCGTCGACCCCTTCGCCGTGCCGGTCACCCCCGCCGATCGCCTGGCCATGCTGCTCGAGCGCATCGACGAGCTGCCGCTCGCGGGCCACGACCTGCGCGGCAACCCCAGCGCGCTGCTCGGCTCGGTGGTCAAGCGGATCGACCGCCTCAAGGAGGAGCTCGTCTCCGCGCAGGACTACGTCGCCTGGGCGGTGAGCCTGAAGGACGCCCCCGCGCGCGAGCGCGGGTTCGCCGACCTCTACGCCGCCCACGACCGGATGCTCGCCCAGGCCGGCGCGCTCGACCGCGGCGATCTGGTTCTGCTCGCGTTCCGCCTGCTGCGCGACCGTCCGCACGTCCGCGCGCGCGTCGGGCGCCGCTGGAACCACGTGCTCGTCGACGACTACCAGGACGTCCCGTTCGCGCAGACGCTGCTCCTGCGCCTGCTCGCCGGGGAGCACGGCAACGTCTGCGCAGCGGCCGACGAGCACCAGTCGATCCGCCGCTTCCGCGGCGCGGCGGGCAAGAACCTCGCCGACTTCCTGGGGGAGTGGCCGCAGGCACGCGTGATCCGGCTCGAGCGCTCGCACCGCCTGCCGGCGACCGTGGCCCGCGCGGCGGCCGCGGTGGTCCCCGGCGCGGCGGCGGCGGCGCCCGCGCCCGGCGAGGCGGGCGAGGTGGCCTTCTGGCGCTGCGCCAACGAGCGCGCCGAGGCCCAGGCCGTCGCGGCGGACGTCGAGCGGCTGGTGGCCCGCGGGGAGGTCGCGCCCGAGGACGTCGGCGTGCTCGTGCGCTCCGTGCGCTCGGAGGGCCAGGCGGTCGCCGTCGCGCTCGAGGAGCGCGCGGTGCCGCACACGCTCGTGGGCGCCGCCGCCTTCTTCCAGCGCGCCGAGGTCCGCGACCTGCTCGCCTGGCTGCGCGCACTCACGGACCCCGGGGACGCTGGGGCGGTCGTGCGGACACTCGCGCGCGCGCCCGTGGAGCTGCGCTCGATCGACATCGCCCGCTGCACGCAGATCGCGCGGCGGCGCAAGCTCGACATGGTCGGCGCGCTCGACGCCGCGCTCGAGTCCCCGCAGATCCCGCCCGAGGCCCGCGAGCGGATCGTCGCCTACCTCAAGCTCTACCGCGCGGCGGCGGGCGCGCTGGACTCCACCCGCCCCGACCTCTACGTCCACCGGCTCGTCGAGCGCCTCGGCCTCCGCCGACAGCTCCTGTTCGCCGCGTCCGCCGAGGTCGCCGAGCGGCTCGTCAACCTCGCCAAGTTCGCCGAGCTCGCCGCCGCCTACGTGCGGCGCTCGCCGCAGGCCACCGCGCGGGAGTTCGCCCGCTCGATCGCCGCGGTCGCCGAGGCCGGCCTGCGCGAGGAGGAGGCGACCGCCCACGACCGGCCGCGCGGCGTGCAGGTGATGACCATCCAGGCGGCCAAGGGCGTCGAGTTCGACCACGTCTACGTGCTGGGGATGACGGCGGCGCGGATGCCCGGCCCGCGGCAGCGCACCCTCGAGCCGATCCCCGACGCGCTGCTCAAGGAGGCGCTGCCGCCGGACTCGAAGGCCGGCCACGTCGCCGAGATGCGCCGGCTCGCGTACGTGGCGATGAGCCGGGCGCGGCGGCGGCTGGTGCTGGCCTACCCCGAGCGCTCCGAGCGGGGCGCCGCCCAGCAGGCCTCGCCGTTCGCCGAGGAGGCGCGGGCGGCGGTCGGCGGTGAATGGGAGGCGCGAGAGGAGGAGCTCTTCGGGCCCGCCGAGACGCTGCAGTCGACGTTCCGGCTGCTGCGCGACGAGCTGCTGACCACCGTGGCGCAGGTCGGCCGCGGCCTCGGCGAGCTGCGCTTCGACACCGATCTCGACGTCTCGC
>JAUJME010000206.1 GCA_030447005.1 Solirubrobacteraceae bacterium
GCCCGCGTGGTCGGCGTTGGGGAAGTAGTCGAGCACGAGCGTGAAGGGCTCGGGCTTGGCGGCGGTGCCCGCCCCGCCGGCGCCGGGCTCCGCCTTCTCGCCGCAGGCGGCGAGCGCGAGGCACAGCGCGAGGGCGAGCAGGGCGTGCAGCGGGGAGCGGCGGGTCATGGGCCTCCGGTGGGATCTGGGTCGGGGAGCCAGTCGACGAGCCGGCGCTCGAGCAGCGCGAAGAGCTCGTAGAGGGCGACGGCGAGGGCGAAGAGCAGGAGCACGCAGGCGAACGCGCGCGCGGTCAGCAGCTGGCCGTTGGCGGTCAGCAGGGCGTGGCCGAGGCCGGCCTCCGAGCCCGCCCACTCGGCGAAGACGGCGCCGATGACCGCGACGGCGGCGGCGATCCGCGCGCCCGAGAAGGCCTGCGGCAGGGCGGCCGGCGCCTCGAGCAGCCGGAACGTCTGCCAGCGGCCGGCGTCGAAGGAGCGCAGCACCTTGCGCTGGTCGGGGTCCACGGAGCGCAGCCCGTCGTAGAGGTTGATCGTCACGGGGAAGAAGCAGACGAGCGCGACCATCAGGACCTTCGGGGCGAGGCCGAAGCCGAGCACGAGGATGAGCAGCGGCGCGACCACCGGCACCGGCACGGCCTGCGAGCCGATGACCAGCGGGCGCAGCGTGCGCCGCACGCGGGACGAGAGGTGCATGGCGATCGCCAGCGCCGCGCCGACCACGAGCGCGGCGGCCAGCCCGGCCACCACCTCGTAGGCGGTCACCGCGAGGTCGGAGGCCAGCAGCGCGCGGTCCTCCCACAGCGCGGTGGCGATCTGGGTCGGCGCCGGGAGGATGAGCGCGTCGACGACGCCGGCGCGCACGATCGCCTCCCACGCCGCCAGGCCGGCGAGGACGAGCAGCGCGGCGCTCACGGCGCCGTCCCCAGCGCCGCGAGGGCGCGCTCGCGCAGCGCGACGAGCGTGGGGTCGGTGCGGGTGCGCGGCCGCGGAACGCCGACCGCGAGCTCGCCGATCACCCGGCCGGGGCGGGGGGAGAGCAGGACGATGCGGTCGGCGAGCAGCGCCGCCTCCTCGACGTCGTGGGTGACGAGCAGGACGGTGCGCGGCTCGCGCGCGAGCGCCGCCGCCAGCCAGTCCTGCATCTGCATCCGGGTGAGCGCGTCGAGCGCGCCGAACGGCTCGTCGAGGCAGAGGACGGGCCGGCCGGCCAGCAGCGTGCGCAGGAAGGCGACCCGCTGGCGCATCCCGCCCGAGAGCTCGCGCGGCCGCGCGCGCTCGAAGCCGGCGAGGCCGAAGGGCTCGAAGTAGGGCCGCGCGGCGGCGCGCGCCTCGGCGCGCGAGCGCCCGGCGACGCGCAGCGCGAGCCCCGCGTTGTCCTCGGCGCTCAGCCACGGCAGGAGGCCGTCGCGCTGGGGCATCAGCACCGCCTCGGGCGCCTCCACGCTGCCCGCGTCGGGTCGCGCCAGGCCGCAGACGAGGTCGAGCAGCGTCGACTTCCCGCAGCCGCTCGGCCCGACCACCGCGACGATCTCGTGCGGCGCGACCCGCAGCGAGACGCCGGAGAGCGCCTGCACGTCGCCGAAGGCGCGCGAGACGCCCGTGAGGACGACGCCCCCGCCCTGGTCCTCCGCCGGTCTGTCGGGAGGCGCCGCCGGCGCCTCGAGCCTCGTCTCCATCGCTCCCTCCGCGGGCATTACCCCACAGGTTCGAAGGGTCAGCGCCGCCTTCTCGGGCGCTATCTCAGCCGGCCTGCCGCCAGCCCCCCTGGTTGTCCAGCGCGAGAGAGGCTAGCGCCTGGGCGGGATCGCCGCCGCCATGCGCTCCTCGTAGGCGGCGCGCGCCGCGGCGGTGTCGCCCTTCGTGTGGCGCTCGGCGCCGGCGGCGCGCAGGAGCGCCTCGCGCGCCCGGCGGGGAACGACCGCCAGCAGCCGGTTGAACGGGCCGAAGTGCCGCGGGACGAAGACGTCGAAGCGCGGGCGCTCGAGCGTGGCGACGATCGCCGCCGCGACGTCCTCCGGCGCGAGCACCGTGGTCCCCTTGGCGTCCGTGGTGCCCGCCGCGAGCTCCGTGCGCACGAGGCCCGGCATGATGATCGAGAGCTCGACCCCCGAGCCGCGGATCTCCTGGCGCACGGCCTCCGAGAGCCCGGCCACCGCGTGCTTGGTCGCCGAGTAGACGGCCTCGTTGCGCACGCCGATCCGCGACGCCGCGCTCGCGACGTTGACCACGTGGCCCGACCCCCGAGCGAGCATCCCCGGCAGGGAGGCGCGCATCCCGTGGATGACGCCGAAGACGTTGACGTCGAACTGTCGGCGCGACCAGTCCTCGGTCTCCTCGAGGAAGGGGCCGACGTGCATGACGCCCGCGTTGTTGACCAGGACGTCGAGCGGTCCGAGCCGCCGCTCCGTCTCGGCGAGGAAGGCGGTGAAGCTGTCGGGGTCGCCGACGTCGAGGGCCAGGCCGATGGCGCCGCCGCCCACCGCGGCGGCCGCCCGCTCGGCGAGCTCCGCGTCGAGGTCGCCGATCGCCACCCGGGCGCCGCGGGCGGCCAGGGCGGCCGCCGTCGCACGGCCGATCCCGCGCGCCCCGCCGGTGATCGCGACGGTGCGGCTGGCGACGGGGCGGACCACGGGCGCCGCACTGTACCGTCCGGCGCATGCCTGACTGGGACGCCGAGGGGCTGCTCGAGGGGCTCGAGGGCGAGGCCGACCGGGACGGCCGCCGCCGGCTGCTCGACGCGCTGTACGAGGAGGGCGTGACCATCGCCGAGCTCCGCCGCGCGGTGGAGGAGGACCGGCTCGCGCTCGTGCGGATCGAGCGGCTCATGCTCGGCGAGCCGCGCTACACGCTGCGCGACATGGCCGAGCGCCTCGGCCGCGACGTCGAGTGGCTCGCGCAGTACCGCCGCTCGCTCGGTCTGGCGGTCCCCGGCTACGACGAGCGCGCCTTCGGAGAGGCGCACATGGAGGACGCCGACCGCGGCCGCGCCTTTCGCGACAGCGGGATCCCCGACGACCAGACCGTCGCCACCGAGCGGCTCCTGCACCGTGCCTTCCAGCAGTACGCCGAGGCCTTCCGCCTCTCCTTCGCGCAGACGTTCATCGAGCCCGGCGACACGGAGTCCGAGGTCGCCGACCGCTACACCGCGGCCTTCCACGCGCTCCGGCCGCTCGCCGGCCCGCACTTCGCCCACGTCTTCTTCGTCCACCTCGCCGAGTTGGTCCGCGGCGACGTGGTCTCCGCCGAGGAGCGCCGCACGGGCCGGATCGGCGGCCGCGAGGAGACGGCGATCGCCTTCGCCGACGTCGTGGGCTTCACCGAGTTGGGGGAGTCGGTCGGCCACGAGGAACTCGGCACGATCGCGGTGCGGCTCGACAGCCTTGCGGCCGAGCGGGTCTGCGCGCCCGTCCGGCTCGTCAAGACGATCGGTGACGCGGTGATGCTCGTCGCCCCCGAGCCGGGCCCGCTGGTGGAGACCGCGCTCGAGCTCGTCGAGTCAGCCGAGACCGCGGGGCTGCCACCGCTGCGGGCCGGCGTGGCCTACGGCCCGGCGGTCAACCGGTGGGGCGACTGGTACGGCTCGACCGTCAACCTCGCGAGCCGGCTCACCGCCCGCGCGCGCCCGGCCACCGTGCTGGTCTCCGAGCCGGTGCGCGAGGCGGCGGCCGACGGCTTCGACTACTCCTTCGCGGGCGAGAAGCGCCTCAAGGGCTTCTCGGCGCCGGTGAAGGCCCATCGCGTGCGCCGCGCGGAGGTCAGCGCATGAGCCGGCCCCGGCAGGGCGTCCGCGCGATCCTGCGGAGGATCGTCCCCAAGCCGATCCGCCGGGTGCTCTGGGCAGCCACCTACCGCGCGCAGGAGCTCCAGCAGCGCGCCTTCGAGCGGCGGCTCGGCGTGTCGACCACAGGCCACGTCTACTACGAGGGCGAGACGGGCCTGCAGGGCGAGAACGTCTTCTACGAGGAGTGCCAGTGGCTTCCCGTCCGCCGGGCGCTGAAGTCGCTGGACCCGGGGCCGCACGACGTCTTCGTCGACCTCGGCTCGGGCAAGGGCCAGGCGCTGCTGATCGCCGGGCTGCTGCCCTA
>JAUJME010000207.1 GCA_030447005.1 Solirubrobacteraceae bacterium
GGCAGCCACGCCTCGCAGTCGTACTTCTTGGCCGCCGAGGCGCCCAGGTCGTCGACCGCGATGTTGACCACGCGGTAGGGGATCTCCAGAGCGCCGAGGATCTCCTCCTCGATCGCCAGCAGCCGCTCGTGCTCCTCCGCGCCCGCCTCGGGCTCGACGAACGAGAACATCTCGACCTTGTCGAACTGATGGACGCGGAAGATGCCGCGCGAGTCGCGCCCCGCGGCGCCCGCCTCGCGCCGGAAGCACGGCGAGAAGCCCGCGTAGCGCAGCGGCAGCGAGCCCCCGTCGAGGATCTCCCCCGCGTGGAGCGACGCCAGCGCGACCTCGCTCGTCCCGGCCAGATAGAGGGGGTCGTCGGCCAGGCGGTAGATCTGCTGCTCGGTGTCGGGCAGCATGCCCGTGCCGTACAGGGCCTCCTCGCGCACGAGCACCGGCGGCACGACCGGCTCGAAGCCGTGGCCGCGCAGCACCTCGAGCGACCAGCGCACGAGCGCCAGCTCGAGCAGGACGAGGTCGCCCTTGAGGAACGCGAAGCGCGTGCCGGCGACCTTCGCGCCCGCCTCCATGTCGATGCCGTCGCCCGCCAGCTCGAGGTGGTCGCGGCCTTCGCGGCCGGCGTCGCCGACCTCGCGGACCACGGCGTCGGCGTCCGCCGCACTCGGGTCGGGGGGATTCGGGAGGGAGCCCAGAGCGGCCTGCAGCTCGGCCTCGACCGCCGTGAGCTCCTCGCCGAGCGCCTTCGCGCGCCGGGAGACCTCCTGCATCTCGGCGATCGCGGCGCTCGCGTCCTCCCCCGCCTTCCTCGCCGCGGCGATCGCGCCCGACGCCTCGTTCTGCCGCGCGCGCAGCGCCTCGACCTCGGGGAGCAGCTCGCGCCGGCGGGCGTCGAGCCCGAGCAGCCCGTCCAGCCGCGCGTCGGAGCCGTCGCCACGGCGCGCGAGCGCCGCGCGCACCGGTTCGGGATCGCGGCGGATGGCCTTCAGGTCGAGCAGCGGGGCCCTACTCGGTGGTGTCGCCCGGCGAGCCGCCGGCCGGCGAGGCGTTGCCCGGGTTGGGCGAGCGCTTGGCCTCGTTGCCGGAGTACTTCGCGACGAACTCGGCCACCTGCTCGGCCTCCTTGCCGACCACGATGTTCTGCGGCATCGGGCCGGAGGAGAAGCCGCCGTTGCGGATCGCGTAGAGGACCTGTTCCTTGGTCTCCATTCGCGTGTTGAAGTTCGGGCCGTCCTTGTACTCGCGGTCGTTGACGTCGGTCGCCGACCCCTCCGAGGACGCGGTGTTGAGCGTGTGGCAGCCCGCGCAGCGCTGGTAGAAGATCTGGCCGCCGCGGAAGTTCGGATCGTCGGCCGCCAGCTTGATCGAGTCCTGGCCGCAGCCGGAGAGGACCGCGCCGGAGGCGACGAGCAGCGGGACGAGGAGGCGCAGGCGCACGGGGCTCATGGGCGGCGCACAGCATAGGGAACAATGGCCGCTCACATGGCCCGCCCGCGCGCCCGCCTCGCCGTACCCGTCGCCTGTGCGCTCGCGCTCGCGCTGGTGGTCGCCGGCGCCCTCGCGGCCCGCGGCGGGGAGCCCCGCGCGGCCCGCGCGCAGGACGGCCGGATCGCCATCGCGATGCGCGACTTCCGCTTTCAGCCGCAGCGGATCCGGGCCAGTCCCGGCGAACTGACCTTCGAGGTCCACAACCGCGGCCGCCTCGCGCATACGTTCCGCGTGCGCGGCGAGAAGGGCGAGGTGATCGAGGAGCCGAGCCTGCGCCCGGGGGAGCGGCGGACGGTCACCGGGCGCTTCGCGCCGGGCGAGTACCGGATCTTCGACGTCCTCTCCAACTACGAGGAGCTGGGCATGTACGGCACGCTCATCGTGCGATGACCCTGCGCACCGTCGAGCCCGCCCGCTACCGCTCCGTCATCGGCCACTTCGCGACGGGTGTCTGCGTCGTGACCGCCCAGGGCCCCGAGGGCCCGGTCGGGATGACGGCCAACGCCGTCTGCTCCGTCTCGCTCGAGCCCCTGCTGCTGCTCGTCTGCTTCGACCGCGGCGCGCGCACGCTGCCCGTGGTCCGCGACAGCGGGCGCTTCGGCGTCAACGTGCTGGCCACGGGGCAGGAGCCGCTCGCGGCGCTCTTCGCCTCCAAGGTCGCCGAGACGGCGAAGTTCGCCGGCGTCGAGCACCACCTCCACGCCGGCGTCCCGGTGCTCGAGGGCGCGCTCGCCTGGCTGGGCTGCGACCTCACCGAGCTCGTCGACGCGGGCGACCACGTGATCGGCATCGGCGCCGTCCACCTCGCCGAGGCCGGCGAGGGCGAGCCGCTCGTCTGGTACCGCGGCGGCTACGGGGGCTTCGAGCCCCGCTGAACGCCCTAGAGCCAGCCTGCCGCGCGCAGCCCGAGCACGCAGACCACGAGCGCCGAGGCGGCCATCACGCCCATCTCCCGGCGCACGATCTGCAGGACGATCGAGCGCTGGTCTGCGTCGGGCAGCTCGCGCATCGCCGACGCGCTCTCGAGCCCCCGCGCATCGAGCACCGTCTGGGCGGCCGCGAGGCGCAGCTGCTCGGCGAGAAAGGAGATCGCGAGCGGCAGCGCGCCGTAGAGCAGGTGCAGCCCGTCGGCGTCGCGGCCGAGCAGGACGAGCACCCCGCCCTGCAGCGCGGTCAGCACGACGACTGCCTGCGAGATGCGCAGCAGCGTCCAGAACGCCTGCGAGGGCTCCACCCGGTACCACCGCCACGCCCCGAAGAGCCCTGCAACGGCGCTCGAGAGCACCAGCGCGACCCCCAGCGCGACGTGCAACGCGGTCACCTCAAGCGCCTTCCGTCACTAAGTAACACTCCCGCACAAGCTAGTGCTATACCTCCCGGCTAGGTGATCCGCAGCTACCTGCCAGCGCTGGTGTTCGTCGGGCTCGGGACGTTCCTGGGGATCACGTTCGCCGTGATCAACTCGGTGATCGGGGCGAAGTCCAAGACCCGCTCCGCGAAGTTCGATCCCTACGAGAGCGGCCTGCCGTCCGACGTCAAGCAGGGCTTCCGCTTCGGCATCTCGTTCTACCTCATCGCGATGCTCTTCATCCTCTTCGACATCGAGGTGATCTTCCTCTATCCCGTCGCCGTCCAGCTCAAGGCGTTCGGGATGTTCGCCCTCGTGGAGACGATCGTCTTCGTCACCCTGCTGTTCGTGGCGTTCGTGTACGTGTGGCGGCGAGGAGCCCTGGAATGGAAATAGTCCGTCGCGAGGCGCTCCCCGCCTCCGACACGACGGAGTTCCGCTCCCGCCAGCTGCGCGCGCGGGACATGCTCCGCGGGGACCTCGACGGCGAGGACCTCCAGAAGCACGTCGAGGAATCCATCATGACCACGACGCTCGAGAAGGCGGCGAACTGGGCCCGCGGCAACGCGTTCATGCCCGCCACCTTCGGCCTCGCCTGCTGCGCGATCGAGATGATGGCCATGGTCGCCGCGCGCGTGGACATCGCCCGCTTCGGCTTCGAGGCGTTCCGCGCCTCGCCGCGGCAGGCCGACCTGATGATCGTCTCGGGCCGGCTCTCGATCAAGATGGTCCCGGTCATCCGGCGGATCTACGACCAGATGCTCGAGCCCAAGTGGGCCATCGCGATGGGCGCCTGCGCCTCCTCGCAGGGCGTCTTCAACAACTACGCGATCGTCCCGGTCGACAAGGTGCTGCCCGTCGACATCTACGTCCCGGGCTGCCCGCCGCGCCCCGAGTCCCTCGCGCACGGCGTCCTCAAGCTCCGCAAGATGGTCCTCTCCCAGCCCGACGAGGGCTGGCGGACCCGGTACGGCGGGCACGGCACCGAGGAGTTCTCCGAGGAGACGTTCGACGACCCCGACGCCGCGGGCGCCATCAACGTCGCCGGCGCCCAGGGCGACCCCAGTGCCTGACGCCACCGGGCTCGAGCTCCTCGCCGGCGAGCTGCGCGACCGAGACCCGGACGCCGTCCTCGGGACTCTGCACTTCCGCGAGCGGGCGACGCTGCTCGTCCACCCCAACGCGGTGCCGGCGACGCTCGAGCACCTGCGCGGCAAGGGCTACCGCTTCCTGGCCTCCGTGCACGGCG
>JAUJME010000208.1 GCA_030447005.1 Solirubrobacteraceae bacterium
CTACGCGCTGTTCCCCGAGTGCAACATGTCGATCCACGTCCTCTGGGGCCTCAAGAAGCAGAACACCGTCTTCGCCACGGGCAAGTCGATCCTCGACCGCTCGAGCGCGACCGACGTCGGCTCGCTGATGCTCGAGTACGGCGGCGGCGGCCACGACGCGGCCGGCACCTGCCAGATCGCCAACGACGACGCCGAGCGGGTGCTCGGCGAGCTCGTGGCGCGGATCAACGCGGACGGCTGAACGCGACCTCGGCCCCAAAACTGCGTCATTGCGTGAAGGAAGTGTGGAGGGGGTGTGCCGTTTGGCGCGCCCCCTTTCTCGTCGGGCGCTCGGGGTGGGGATCGTGGCCGGGTGGGAGCCGGGAAACGTGACACGCGAGGCGAGAACGGCAGCCCGCGTCACATCGACCCCGGTGGGCGGGGTCGATGTGACTCGGGCGGCTTTGCGGTGCGCGAGGGTCACATTCTCCGGTTGGCCGGGCGGCAGCGGGGTCTGATCACCCGGCGGCAGCTGTTGGCGTGCGGGCTTTCGTCGAGTGCGATCGATTGGCGGCTTGAGAGCGGCCGGCTGCATGGCGTCCATCCCGGGGTCTACGCGGTCGGTCACGGAGTCCTCGCGCCGTGGGGCCGGGAGCTTGCGGCGTTGCTGGCCTGCGGCCCGGGTTCGGGGCTCTGCCTCCTCGATGCCGCCGTTGTCTGGGAGCTCGCAGCAGCCGACCCGCAGCAACCGGTCCACGTGACCGTCACGGGGTCGCACCGCCGCGGCGCGTCGGGGATCGTCGTCCATCGCGCCCGCCATGTGGAGCTCACCCGCCGCCACGGGCTGCCGGTCACCACTCCCCGCCAGACGCTCCTCGACCTCGCCGCCGCCGGCCACCCGGCGCTCCCCCGAGCGCTCAACGAGGCCCAGGTATGCAAGCTGGTCTCCCTCGATGCGCTGTTGACGTTCGCCCGAGGAAGGCCCGGCGCCAGAGCGCTCGGCGAACTGATCACCGACGCCCCGGGCTACACACGCTCACAGGCCGAGATCCGGCTGCGCGCCCTCATCCGCCGCGCCGGCCTCCCCCGCCCCCAGACCAACGCCCGCGCCGGCCGCTACGAGATCGACGCCCTGTGGCCCGACCACCGCCTCGCCGTCGAAGTCGACGGCTACGCCACCCACTCCACCCGCCGCGCGTTCGAGCGCGACCGCATCCGCGACGCCGACCTCCAAGCCGCCGGCTACCGCATCCTCCGCATCACCTGGGACCAGCTCACCCGCCACCCCGAAGCCGTCGCCGCACGACTCGCCACCGCACTCGCCGCCGCTCCGCGCCCATAGTCTCCGCCCGATGCACCCCGCCGACGCCCACCTGCGCCGCGCGGATCCGAACCTGGCGTGGCTGATCGACGAGTACGGCGGGCCGCTGCCGGTCGAGGAGGACGCTCGGGGCCGGCCGCCCGAGCTCTACGGGGCGCTCGTGCGCTCCATCGCCGGGCAGCAGCTCTCCGTCAAGGCGGCGGCCGCGATCTACCGGCGGCTGACCACGCGCTTCGACGGGCGCACGCCGACGCCGGAGGAGATCCTGGCCGACGACCCGGAGGCGCTGCGCGCCGCGGCGGGGTTCTCCCGGGCCAAGGTCGCCTACCTGCGCTCGCTCGCCGAGCACGTCGTCGACGGCCGGCTCGAGCTCGACCGGCTCGACGAGCTGCCGGAGGAGGAGGTGATCGCCGAGCTGACCGCGGTCAAGGGCGTCGGGGTGTGGACCGCCCACATGTTCCTGATGTTCACCCTCCACCGCCCCGACGTGCTCCCCGTCGGCGACCTCGGGGTCCGCAACGCCGTGCAGCGCGTCTACGGGCTCGAGCGGCCCCCGGCCCCGGCCGAGCTCACCGCGCTCGCGGAGCCGTGGCGTCCCTATCGCACGCGCGCCTCGCTCTACCTCTGGCGCTCGCTCGACAACCTGCCGGCCTGACCCGAGCGCAGGAGGGCGGCGAGGCGGATGACCGCGACGTTGCCGGCCGCGTCCCGCGCCTCCGCGGTGACGGTGATGGTGACGGGCGCCCTCCGCCCGAGCGCGCGCTCGAGCACGCGGCGCGTGCGGGCCGGGACGGCGAGCCGCACGCCGGCGCGCCGGGCGGCGGCGAGCCGGAGCCTGCGCGGAGTGAGCCGCCGCGGGCGCCGCTCGTTGGCGCGGAACGCGATGGTGGCCGCCACGGTGACCTCGCACGGCTCGCCGCCGCAGCGGACGGACGACCGCACGCGCCGCCCGAGCCGCTGGGGATTGGGCAGGCGCAGCGAGAGCCGCGGCGGGGTGCGGTCCGCCGCCCCGCCTTCGACCCCGCCCGGCCCGCCGCCGCCCGGCCCGCCGCCGCCCGCCGGCGGCGCCACCGCGCCGAGCTCGCGCCGCAGGACGCGGCCGCCGGCGGCGAAGGCGACGAAGCGGCCGTCGGCGGACAGCGCCGGCCCGGTGGCGGGCTCGCCGGGCGCCCAGGCGACGGTCTCGCGCCCGGCCGGCAGGTCGCGCACGATCACCCGCCCGCCGGAGACGAACGCGACCCGCCGGGCGTCCGCCGAGATCGCCGGGTGGTCGCCGCCCGGGCCCACGAGCGTCGTCGTCGCGGCGGCGACGTCGCGGACGTAGACCCCCGCCTCGCCCGCGAAGGCGACGGCACGCCCGTCGGCCGAGACCGCCGGGCGCCGGTTCTCGCCGGCCAGCGGCGCGCCGCTCGCTCCCGTCCCGCGGGAGACGAGGGTCGTCGTGCCCCGCGCCAGGTCGCGCACGTGGACGCCGCTGCCCTCGGCGGTGAAGGACCGGAACGCCACGAACCGCCCGTCCCCTGAGATGGCCGGCTCGAGCGAGCCGCCATCGCCGGCGCCGCGAGACGCGAGCCGGGTCGTCCCCGCCGCGACGTCGCGGACGTAGACGTTGGCCACGCTGTCGTCGTCGTCGGGCGACAGCTCGTCGGCGTCGGAGCGGAACGCGACGAGCCGCCCGTCGGCCGAGATGGCGGGCGCGGTGGAGTCGTCCGTCCCCCCGGGGCCGCCGCGGCCGTCGCCGCGGGAGACGAGCACGGTCGTCCGCGCCGCCACGTCGCGGAGGTGGACGTCGGTGGCGTCCGGGTCGCCGCCGTCTCCGAGGTCGGCGTCGGTCGCGAACGCGACGTGGCGGCCGCTGCCGGAGATCGCCGGCTCGAAGGAGCGGGTGTCGGCCCCGGCGTCGGAGACGGCGATCGTCGTGCGCGCGGCCACGTCGGCCAGGAGGACCGCCTCGCCACCCTGGCGGTCGGCGGTGAACGCGGCGGCGGCACCGTCCGCCGAGAGGACGGGCTCGAAGGCCGGCCCGGGCGCTCCCGCGCTGAGCACCACCAGGTCGCCCGGCGCCGCGGCGGCCAGCGCCACCGGCGCGCCGAGTGCGATCCCGGCGCCGGCGATCGCGATCAGAGCCCTCCTCCCCATGGCCGCCCAGGATGCCACGGATCGCGCGCCTCCTACCCTGGAGCGGGTGCGCCGCCCGTTCGCGACACTCCTCATCCTCGGCTTGAGCATGATCGTCGCTGCGTGCGGCGGCTCCGGCCAGAGCCAGGATCCCGTCGAGCGCGTGCCGGCGGAGGGCGGGACCCGCGAGGCGGTCCGCGCCGCCATCAACTCGAGCGCCGCGGACTTCCCCGCCGCGCAGGGCCGCACGCTCCAGGAGGTCGCCGACTCGCTCGACGGCACCGGGCCCGACGCCGTCCTCGCCTCGAGCGTCTTCACGACGGGCCGCAACCGCCTCGCCTTCGGCGCCATCGACGGCAAGACGAACCGCTTCGTCTACGGCAAGACCGCCGTCTACGTCGCCCAGGCCCCCGACCGCCCCGCGCAGGGCCCGTTCCCCGCGCCGGCCGACCTCCTCCTCACCAAGCCGGCCTACCGCTCGCGCCAGGCGGCTGCCGAGGGTGACCTGTTCGCCGCCGTCTACGCGGCGGACGTCACGTTCGACCGGCCGGGCCAGTGGGAGGTCCTGACCGTCAGCCGCATCGACGGCAAGCTCATCGGCTCGCCCCTCTCCGTCGAGGTCAAGACACCCGAGGCGGACCCGATCCCCGC
>JAUJME010000209.1 GCA_030447005.1 Solirubrobacteraceae bacterium
CCAACCCCGCCCGACCGCGGGGGTTTGACCTCCCCGACGGGTCGCACGACGACCGCGCAGGGGCGTTGAACCGTCGTCAACCGAAGGGCAGAGATGCGGACAGGTCGCACACGAGGTGCAGAAGCTCGATCCGGCGTTCCGGCCATCTGGCGGATGCTGCCGGTCGCGGTGGCCGTGCTGACCGCGGCCATGGCCCCTGCCGGCGCGCTGGCCGGCGACGGCCCGGCCGCCCCGGCGGTCGCACCGGTCGCCGAGCGCGGCCCGGAGGAGAAGGTCGCTGCCACGGAGAAGGTCGACCGCGTCGAGAAGCCCGCGCCGCCCGGCCGCGTCGCGCCGGCCGAGGCCACCGCCCCGGAGGCGCCGGCCCCTGACTCCGCCCCCGGCCCGGCCGCGCCTGAGCTCCGCGTCTCGGAGGCGCCGTCCTCGCCGGCGGCGGCGAGCCCTGCCGTCTCGACCCCGGCGACGAGCGACGCCCCGCGCGTCGCGCGCCGGCAGGCCCAGCGCTCGACCGGCGGAGGGGCACGGTCCGGGTCGAAGGCCCGCGGCCGCGCGGCACGCACCGGCGTCGTGCGCTCGATTCCCGCCCGGCCGTCCCGCCGGGGCGCCGCGCGCCGGTCCGGCCGTGACCGGCGCGGCTCGCGCGAGACCCGCGAGCACACGCGCCGCACGGCGGCCAAGGGCGCCGTCGCCGCCGCCCGCCCCGGCGCCCGCCGCTCCCGCCCGGGTGCCGCCGCGTCGCGCGCCGACCGCACGCCCGCCCCGGAGCGCAGGTCGGTCGGGCTCGTCAGCGCCGCGGCCGGCGAGATCGTCGCCGTCGTCCCGGACTGGGTCTGGGCGATCCTCACCTGCCTCTGCCTCGCGGTCGCCGCGCTCAGCCGCCGGACGATCCTGCTCGCCCGCCGCCGGCGCCACGAGGCGACCCGGAGCTGCGACGCCACCGTCCGTGCCCTGGCCGCCGCGGTCGAGGCCAAGGACCCTTGCACCGCGGGACACCTCGAGCGCGTCCAGCGCCTGGGTCTCCTGCTGGCGGCGCAGATGGTCCCCTCGGAGGCTGACAGCCGCGAGATGGCCCACGGCTTCCTGCTCCACGACGTGGGCAAGCTGGCGGTCCCCGACGCGATCCTCAACAAGCCGGGCCGCCTCGACGCCGATGAGTTCGCCGTCATGCGCAGCCACGCGGAGGCCGGGGCGGCGATCCTCGACGGCGTTCCCGGCCTCGGCCGCGCGCTCGACATCGTCCGCCACCATCACGAGCGCTGGGACGGCGGCGGCTACCCGGCCGGCCTCGCCGGCGAGGCGATCCCCCTCTGGGCCCGGATCTTCTCCGTCATCGACACACTCGACGCCATCACGAGCGAGCGCCCGTACGCGGAGCGCCGGCCGCTCGACGAGGCGCTGACGGAGATCGCGGCGCACGCCGGCTCGCAGTTCGACCCGGCCGTCGTTCGCGTGCTGCTGCGCATGGACCGCGCGGTGATCGCCGCGGCGATCGGCGTGCCGGTGTCCGAGTCCGCCCCCGCCCCTGCCGTCCACGCGCGGAGGCTGTCCGTCGTCGGCGCCTAGCCGCCCGGCGGCGCCGCCATGAGCTCGACGCGATGCCCCGCCGGTGAGCGGACGAACGCCCGCGCCGCGCCCCAGTGCTGCTGGCGCGGCTCGGGCTCGAAGCCGGCCGCGCGGAGCCGCTCGCCCACCGCGTCGTAGTCGGGCGCGTGGACCGCCACGTGGCCCTCGGGCGGGATCACCGGCGCGTCGGAGAGCAGGAGGTGGACCTGCCGGCCGTCGCGCTGCACCCAGCGCGAGCGGTCGCCGAGCGAGCCGGGCGGCTCGACCTCGGCGAAGCCGAGGAGCGCCCAGAACGCGACCTCGCCCTCGGCGTCCGCCGCCCGCACCTCGAGCCCGACGTGATGGATCACGACGTCACGGCGTCCGCATCGCGCGGCGCATCCAGTCGACCTGGTTCTGCTTGCGCATGATGATGTGCTCCATCAGGTGCTCGAGCGCCTCGGAGCGCGGCTCCTGCCCCGAGGGCGGGATGACCTGGTGCAGCGCGGAGATCAGCTCGTCCTCCGCCTTGACGAGGGTCGCGATCGCCCGGTGTGGGTCCTCGATCCAGCTGAGGCCGCGGACCTCGGTCGTGGGGTCGCCGCCCAGGGCGGTGATCTTCTCGACGAGCAGGCGGGTGTCCTCGAGCTCGGCGGCGGCGAACGCCTTGAGCTCGGAGGTGACCCCCTGCACGTCGAGCCCGAACATCGAGCCGGACGCGACGGTGAACTGGAGGACGGACCGCTGCTGGTGTGCGAGCGCCTCGTTGAGGCGGTGCAGCACCTCGTCGACGTCCATGGGATCGGGCTTGGGTTCATCGGCCATGGCGGGACCGCTTCCCGCTCGGCGGCCCATAGAATCGCGCCCATGGAGGAGGGGACCCTGCTGTGGGAGCCGCCCGCCGCGCTGCGCGAGCGGGCGACGATGACGCGCTACATGCGCTGGCTGGAGGCCGAGCGCGGCCTGCGCTTCGACGACTACCACGCGCTCTGGCGCTGGTCGACGGACGACCTCGAGGCGTTCTGGGGCTCGATCTGGGACTTCTTCGGCGTCCGCTCGCCCACGCCCTACGAGCGGGTGCTCGACCCGCACGCGACCATGCCGGGGGCGCGCTGGTTCGCCGGCGCGCAGGTCAACTACGCCGAGCACGCGTTCCGCGACAAGGCGCCCGAGGCGGTGGCGATCGTCGCCGACTCCGAGCTGCGCGACCGCCGCGAGATCACCTGGGGGGAGCTCGGCGCGCAGGTGGCCGCCATCGCCGCCGGCCTGCGCGAGCTCGGCGTGGGGCAGGGCGACCGCGTCGTCGCCTACATGCCCAACGTGCCCGAGGCGATCGCCGCCTTCCTCGCCACGGCGAGCATCGGCGCGGTCTGGTCGAGCTGCTCGCCGGACTTCGGCGCGCGCTCGGTGATCGACCGCTTCGCGCAGATCGAGCCGGCGGTGCTGCTCGCCGTCGACGGCTACGGCTACAACGGCAAGCCGTTCGACCGGCTCGACACCGTCGCGGCGCTCCAGCGCGAGATGCCGAGCCTGCGCCACACGGTCGTCCTGCCCTACCTCGATCCCGAGCCGGACCTCGGCCGCCTCGACGGGCTGCCGATGACCTGGGGCGAGCTGCTCGCGCTGGGGGAGGGCGCCGAGCTGCGCTTCGAGCCCGTTGCCTTCGACCACCCGCTGTGGATCCTCTACTCGAGCGGCACGACCGGCCTGCCCAAGGCGATCGTCCAGGGCCAGGGCGGGATCCTGCTCGAGCACCTCAAGAAGCTCCACCTCCACGTCGACGCCCAGGCCGGCGACCGGCTGTTCTGGTTCACGACGACGGGCTGGATGATGTGGAACTTCCTCGTCTCCGGGCTGCTCACGCAGGCGACGATCCTGCTCTACGACGGCAACCCGGCCCACCCGAGCCTCGACGTCCTCTGGGACTTCGCCGCCGACACCGGCATGACGTGCTTCGGGACGAGCGCGAGCTATCTCGCGACCTGCATGAAGGCCGGCGTCGAGCCCGGCGCCGGGCGCGACCTGAGCGCGCTGCGGGCCGTCGGCTCCACCGGCTCGCCGCTCGCACCCGAGGGCTTCGAGTGGGTCTACGAGCACGTGGGGCGCGAGACGTGGCTGTTCTCCACCAGCGGCGGCACCGACGTCTGCAGCGCGTTCGTCGGCGGCGTCCCGCTCCTGCCGGTCCACCGCGGCGAGCTCCAGGCGCGGGCGCTCGGCGCGAAGGTCGAGGCCTTCGACGAGGCCGGCGAGCCGGTGGTCGGCGAGGTGGGCGAGCTCGTGATCACCAAGCCGATGCCCTCGATGCCGCTCCACTTCTGGAACGACCCGGACGGCGAGCGCTACCGCGACGCCTACTTCTCGATGTACCCGGGGATCTGGCGCCACGGCGACTGGATCGAGATCACCCCGCGCGGCACGGCGATCATCTACGGGCGCTCGGACTCGACGATCAACCGCGGCGGGATCCGGATGGGGACGAGCGAGATCTACCGCGCGGTGCTCGCGGTCGACGAGGTGGTCGACG
>JAUJME010000210.1 GCA_030447005.1 Solirubrobacteraceae bacterium
CATTCCCGGCGCCCGCGCCGAGGTCGTCGACCTCACGGGCGGCGGCGACCACTTCCGCGCCACGGTGGTCTCCCCCGCCTTCTCCGGGCTGTCGCGCATCGCCCAGCACAAGCTCGTCTACGACGTCTTCGGATCAGACGTCGGCGGGCCCATCCACGCGTTGTCCCTCTCCACACGAGCCGAGTGAGGCAGAAACCATGAGCTCCACCGAGAACCCCATCCGCGAGGCCATCGCCGACGCCATCGGCGAGCACGACGTCCTCCTGTTCATGAAGGGCACACCCGAGCGGCCGGCCTGCGGCTTCTCCGCGCGGACGGTCGCCGCCCTCGAGGCGCTCGGCGCGCCGTTCGCGGCGGTCGACATCCTGCCCGACCCGCGCATCCGCCAGGAGCTCTCCGCGCTCTCGAACTGGCCGACCATCCCCCAGCTCTTCGTCAAGGGCGAGCTCGTGGGCGGCTGCGACATCATCACGGAGATGTACGAGACGGGCGAGCTGGCCCAGGCGCTCGGCGTCGAGCCGCCGGCCGAGGCGCCCGAGCACGCGCCGAAGGCCGCCGAGCCGGGGGCCCCGCCGCTGCAGATCGACAACAACCTCGTCGACCGCTCCTAGGGGGCGGCCGGGCCGCGGCGGGGCGGCTCGCCGTCTGCCCGCCCCCGGCTACCGCTTGAGGCGGACGCGTCGCATGGAGGCGACGCTGGTGTTGCCCGCGGCGTCCGTGGCGAGGACGGTGATGCGGGCGGTCACGCGCCGGCCGCTGCGCAGCCGGCGGCGGATCGCCTTGAGCGCGTTGGGCGCCAGCTTCATCCGCAGCTCGGCACCGGCCCCGCGGACGCGGATGGCGGTCCGCGGCGAGGTCTGCGCGAAGGCGCGCACACCGACGCTGACGACGGCGGAGGCCTGCACCACCACCGGCTCGTCGAGCGCGACGGCGGCGACGCGGAGCGTCCCCCCGCGGCCGATCCGCTGCGCGGTCGAGCCGCCGATCCGCAGGCGGGGCGCGGTCCGGTCGTCGCGGGTCGCCGCCGTCTGCGGCAGCGAAGGCTCCTCGCCTCCCGAGCCGCCGTCGGTGCCCGAGCCCGTGGTCGATCCGGAGCCCGAACCGGAGCCCGAGCTCGAGCCCCCCTGATCCGCGGGTGCCGCTTCGCCACGGTCGACGGTCTCGCAGCCGGCGGCCGCCGGGACGTCGTCCGCCGCATCGGCGAAGACGCGATCGGCCCCGTCCCCGCAGGCGACGGCGTCGGCGAACGTGTCGCGGACCAGGAGCTCGTCGTCGCCCGTCCCGCCGTCGACCCGGTCGGCGCCCGCGCCTCCCTGGAGGCGGTCCTTGCCGTCGCCGCCGGCGATCGCGTCGTCGCCCGTGTCGCCGTTGATGAAATCGTCGCCGCCGGCCCCGGACGCTGTGTCGTTGCCCGACCCGGTGTTGATCTCGTCGCGAGCCGGCCCACCCGTGACCTGGTCGACGCCCGCGCCCGTGACGATGCTCGTCGGGATCGCGATGCTGATCGTGACCTTGTCCTCGCGCTCGTTCGTGTCGAGCGAGATCTTCGTCGTCCCGGAGAGCGGGCAGAGGACCTCGGCGGTCGAGCCGTCGGTGCCCGTGGCCGTCCCCGGCTGGCAGTCGTTGCCCGACTGCACCGGACTCGAGAGGCCACCCTTCGAGGCCGGATCGAAGATGCGGACGAACGAGCCCTGCTGGGTGATCTGCTGGGTGATCCGGACGTCGTTGGGATCGGGGTCCACGACTGACGCCACGTAGACGATGGCGCCGTCCTCCTTGTAGACCTGTCCGTGGCCGAGGGCGGCGGCCGGTGCGGCGGCGCACGCCGCGAGGCCGCACGCGACGGCGGGAATGAGGCGCCTCACCGGCGCACGAGCCTGATCCGGCGCTCGGCGACGTCGCGGTTGCCGGCCGCGTCCGTCGCCTCGACGCGCACGACCGGCTTCAGCGAGCGGACCTTGGCCATGCGCGCGAGCGCGCGGCTGCCGATGTCGATGAACAGGAACGTGTCGGCGGCTTCGTCGACGCGCCCGCGGTCACGACCGAGCGTCGCCATTCCACGGGCGGCCCGCCGGGCGGTGAGCCCCAGCCGGCCGGCCGTCCTGGCCGGGAGCAGCAGCGTCGCCGTCAGCGTGCAGCCCTCCGAGCAGGAGACGGGCACCGCAAGCCCGCCCTCGAGCTCGTCGAGCGAGAGGGTGCCGATCCTGCCGAGGGTGATGGACGGTGCCCGGGCGTCCCGCGGGGCGGCGGGGGATCCGCCGGCGGGCGCCGGGGCGGGCGAGGGCCGGGACGGCGGTGCGCCGGCCGGTGCGGGGCCCGGCTGCGGCTGTGCGGGCTGAGGCGACGGGGGCGGCGCCGTCGTGCCCGGCGAGGCGTCACAGGCGTCGCCGGTCCCGTCGCCGTCGGTGTCCTTCTGATCGGCATTGGACTTGCGCGCGCAGTTGTCGCGGGCGTCGGGAACGCCGTCCGCATCGTCGTCGGAGTCACAGGGGTCGCCCCGGCCGTCGCCGTCGAGGTCCCCCTGGTTCGCGTTCTGAACGGTGGTGCAGTTGTCTGCCGCGTTGTCGACGCCGTCCCCGTCGATGTCCGTGTCGCAGGCGTCGCCCTTGCCATCCCGGTCCAGATCGTCCTGGTGGGGGTTGTACGCGCCGGGGCAGTTGTCCTCGAAGTCCCTGACCGAGTCGTGGTCGTCGTCGAGCAGCGAGTCCTCGGGATGGGCGCTCGCGGCAGGCGGAAGCAGGCTGGCGGTGCCGGTGCCCAAGCAGACGAGGACGAGCAGGAGCAGCATGAGCCGGCGCGACATGGGGCCAGGATAGGTCACCGTCCCAACAACTCAAACCGCGCCCGTTACAGGTCGCGCCGCGCGAAGCCCCGCCAGGCGACCAGGCCGACGAGGGCGACATAGGCGAGCACCCACAGCCACAGCTCCGGGCCGGCCGCCTGCGCGCCGCCGAACGGCCCCAGGTTGACCGCCAGGCGGGTGAAGCCGAGCTGGTCGGCGGTCAGCGCGGCGAGGCCGTCCTGGTAGAGCGCCTCGAAGGGGAGCGCCCAGCTCGCCACCCGCGCGACCGTCTCGAGCGTGTCGGAACCCAGGCCCTCGCCGATCTGCCCGAGCAGGCCCGCCACGAGGCCCGCGCCGAAGATCATGAACACCGCGATGCCGTTGGCGGTCGAGGCGAGGAAGACCGATCCCGTGAGCGCGATGGCGGCGAGCACGGCGACCGCCGCCGCCAGTGCGAGCCCGGGCACGACGAGGCGGTCCGGCCACCAGCCGCCGACCAGGTAGGTGAGCACCATGGCGATCAGGTAGACGACGAGCACGTAGGCCGCGCAGACCGACGCGGCGGCCACGAAGCGCGCGAGCAGCAGGGTCCGCCGCGACAGCGGCCGGACGAGCAGCGGCTGGAGCAGGCCGCGCTCGGCGTCGCCGCGGACCGCGCCGAGGGTGAGGAAGACGGCGAGGATCGTCCCGAGGAAGAGCGTCCCGAACATCGCCAGCCCGAGCAGCGTGGCGCCGAAGACCGCATCGGCGTCGACGCCGGCGTCGTCGAGCGCGAACTCGTCGACCTCCTGGAACGCCTGCCAGGCGCCGAGGCCGTAGAGCGCGAGGAACGCGAACGTGAGGACCGCGACGACGGCGAAGACCCGGCGGCGCAGGCTCTCGCGCAGCGCGAAGCCCGCCAGGATCCGGACGGTGGTGCCGGCGGTGGGCGGCGCGGGGCTCATGCCGCCGGGACGTAGGGCGCCGCGCCGTCGCCGGTCGAGGCGCCCGCGACCGCCTCGAGGTAGGCATCCTCGAGCGTGGAGCGCAGGACGGTGACGCCGTAGACCTGCTCGCCCGCCGCGACGAGCTCGGCGACGATCCGCGGCGCGTCGTCGCGCCCGGCCACCTCGTAGCGGCGCGTCCCGCTCCCCGTCTCGACCTCCACCCCGCCGGGCCGGCTGAGCTCGCCAGGGGTGCCGGCCGCGACCACCGCCCCGCCGGCGATGATCGCCACCCGGTCGCAGACGAGCTCGACCTCGGACAGCAGGTGCGAGTTGAGCAGCACCGCGACGCCGCGCTC
>JAUJME010000211.1 GCA_030447005.1 Solirubrobacteraceae bacterium
CGGACGCCCATGTAGAAGACCAGCGTCCCCGGGAACGCCGCCAGCGCCGGCCAGTCGATGGCGGTCTCGGGCTTGTCGGGATCCTCGTGGCCGGTGATCAGCGCGACGGCGCTCGCGTCGCCGCGGAAGGTCACCGGGATCCCGGCGTACGCGGGGGCGGCGACGCCGCTGGTCACGCCGGGGACGACCTCGAAGTCGATCCCCGCCTCGCGGAGCACCAGCGCCTCCTCGCCGCCGCGGCCGAACACGAACGGGTCCCCGCCCTTGAGGCGGACGACCCGCGCGCCCGTCCGCCCGTGCGAGACGAGCAGCTGGTCGATCTCGGCCTGGGGCATCGACTCCCCGCCGCCGACCTTGCCGACGTAGATCAGCTCGGCGCCGTGGCGGGCGCCGTCGAGCGCGGTGGCCGGGATCAGGCGGTCGTGGAGGATGACGTCGGCCGTGGCGATCAGCTCGAGCGCCCGGGCCGTCATGAGCCCGGGGTCGCCCGGGCCGGCGCCGACGAGGAAGACGGTCATGCCGCCGCCGCCAGCAGCTCGCCGGCGCCCGCCGCCAGCATCCGCGCGCCGACGGCGGCGCCCAGCTCCTCCGGGCTGTCGAGCTCGCCCGTCAGCTCGTCGCGGATCCAGGCCGAGCCGTCGGTCGCGGCCGCGAACGCGACCAGCCGGACGCCCGCCTCCTCGAGCGTGGCGTGCGCGCCCACCGCCGAGTGGCAGTCGGCGCCGAGCGCGCGGACGAGGGCGCGCTCGGCGAGCAGGCAGGTCCACGCCGCCTCGTCCTGCACGGCGTGCGCGGCGGCCGCCGCCGCGGGGTCGTCCACGCGCGCCTCGAGCACGAGCACGCCCTGGCCGGCGGCCGGGACGAAGACCTCCCCGCGCAGCTCGCCGCCGGCCTCCTCGAGGCGCCCGAGCCGCTCGAGCCCTGCGCGGGCGAGCACCAGGGCGTCGACCTCGCCGCCGGCCAGCTTGCGCAGCCGGGTGTCGACGTTGCCCCGCAGCTCGACCACCTCGACGTCCTCGCGCGCGGCGAGCAGCTGCGCGCGGCGCCGCAGCGCGCTCGTCCCGATCCGCGTGCCGGCCGGGAGCGCGTCGAGCGACGCGGCGCCGCAGAGCACGTCCACCGCGTCGACCCGGGCAGCGGCGGCGACGAGCGCCAGCCCGTCGCCCAGCTCGCCGGGCACGTCCTTGGCGGAGTGGACGGCGAGGTCGATCTCCCCCAGCACGAGCGCGCCCTCCAGCGCGCCCGTCCAGCGCGACTTGTCGCCCGCCGCGCGGTTGAGGTCGCCCGCGGTGGTGATCTCCACCAGCTCGCCCCCGACCCGCTCGGCCACCCACCCGGCCTGCGCGAGGGCGAGGGCGCTGCCGCGGGTGCCGATCCGCAGCGCGCCGCTCAACGCGCCCGCAGCGCGCGGACCTCGGCGCCGCCGCCCTCGGCCTCCGCCGCCGCGCCGTCCTCGAGGCCGAAGAGCTCGCGCAGCACCTGGAGGCGGGTGTGGCGCCGCTCGGCGTCCGTCGCCTTCAGGCGCAGCGTCGGCTCGTGCAGCAGCCGCTTGGCGATCGCCTGGGCGAGCGCCTCGATGCGCTCGCGGTCGCGCTCGGAGGCCGACTCCCAGCGCCCGGCGTTCTCGGCGAGCACCTGGGCGACGATCGCGTCGCCGTGCTCGCGCAGCGCGCTGACCGTCGGCATCACCTCGAGCGAGCCGAGCCAGCCGGCGAACGCCTGGATCTCCTCCTCGACGATGCCCTCCGCGCGGCGGGCCTCGACCTGCCGGACCGAGCGGGTGCGGCGGACCTGCGCCTGGAGGTCGTCGACGTCGTAGAGCGAGACGCCCGGCACCTCGGCGCACGCGGGGTCGATGTCGCGCGGCACGGCGAGGTCGATCAGCAGCAGCGGCCGCCCGCCGCGCTCCCCGGCGACCAAGGCGAGCTCCTCGGCGCCGAGGATGGTGTGCGGGGAGGCGGTGGAGGCGACGACGATGTCGACCCGGGCGAGCTCGGAGGGGAGCTCGTCGAAGGAGAGCGTGTCGCCGCCGAAGCGCGCGGCCAGCTCGCGGGCGCGCTCGCGCCGGCGGTTGGCGACGAAGAGCGTCGAGACCCCCTCGGCGTGCAGCGCGCGAGCGGTGCCCTCGGCCGTCTCCCCGGCGCCGACGATCAGCACCCGCCGCTCGGCCAGGTCGCCGAGGACGTCGCGCGCGAGCTCGACCGCCACCGAGGCGACGCTCGCGCGCCCCTCGCCGATCTTCGTCTGCGAGCGCACGCGCTTGCCGGTGGCCAGGGCGGCGCGGAAGAGCTTGTTGGTGAGCGGCCCGGTCGCGCGGGCGGCGAGCGCGCGCTCGTAGGCGCGCTTGACCTGGCCCTGGACCTCCGCCTCGCCGACCACCATCGAATCGAGGCCGCTCGTCACCCGGTAGAGGTGGCGGGCGGCGTCGCAGTTGCGGAAGGAGTACATCACCCCGGCGAGCTCCGTCGGGCGGATCCCCGCCTGGCGCGCGAGCATGGAGAGCACGACGCTCTCGGCCTCCACCGGGTCGCCGACCACGAGGTAGAGCTCGGTGCGGTTGCAGGTGAAGAGCGCGACCGCCTCCTGCACCGACGGCTCGGCGAGCAGCTCGGTCACCATCTCCTCCGCGCGCCGCTCGGGCAGCGCGAGCCGCTCGCGGACGGCGATCGGCGCCGTGTGGTGCGAGGCGCCGAGCGCCAGCAGCTCGCTCACGCGGGCTCCTTCTCGCGCTCCGGGCGCCCCTCGCGCTCGGCCACCTGCGCGGTCAGCTCCCCGAGCTCGCGCTCGATCCGCGCCAGGCGCGAGGACATGATCCCGACGTAGACCAGGATCAGCGCCAGGAAGACCAGGTAGGCGCCGGCGACGTACGGGCCGGCGGTGTCGAGCGGCAGCGCGGGCACGCTAGGCCTCCGCGAGCTTGCGCCGCAGCGCCGCGAGCTGCATCCGCGCGCCCTTCGAGGTCAGCTCGTACTTCCACAGGGTCACGAACAGCAGCGTCATCGCGGCCATGCAGAGCAGGAAGGTCATGAACATCGAGCCCGGCATCCCGCCGCCGGTCTGGTCGAGCACGCGCGGGTGGGTGAGCGCCGTCTGCGCGAAGCGGACCGACATGAAGCAGATGGGCACGAAGGCGCCCGCGACGATCGCGAAGACCGCGGCGTAGCGGCCCTGGCGCTCGGGGTCCTCGATCGCGAAGCGCAGTGGCTGGTAGCAGGCGTAGAGCAGGAAGACGATGAGGAAGGCGACGAGCGTCGGCTCATCCCACAGCCACCAGTGCCCCCACGACGCCTTCGCCCAGATCATCCCGGTCGCCAGCGTGGCGAGGCCGAGCATGATCGAGACGTGGATGGCCACGTAGGACTTCATGTCGTGCTCGCGGCTGCCCGAGCGCAGGTGCTTGATCCCGTAGATCCCGCCGGCCACGAACCCGCCGAGGGCGACGATCGCCAGCGGCACGTGGACGTAGAAGATCTTCTGGATGAAGCCCTGGTCGGCGTCGTTGGGCGCGTAGAAGAACACCAGCGCGAAGGCCCCGGTGATCGAGAGGGCGGAGAGGATGGAGAGCGGGCGCAGGCCCCGGCCGTACATGGGTCAGTCCTCCAGGAGGAAATCGAAGACCGCGAAGGCGATCAGCGAGAAGATCACATCGTAGAGGCCGAGGGTCAGGAGCCACCGCCCGGGTAGCGCCTCGGCGCCGGTCTCGGCGAACAACGGCGCGCTCGCCTGCGCCCCCGCGATGACGATCGGCAGCAGCAGGGGGAGCGCCATCAGCGGGACGATCAGGTCGCGCGCCCGGGTCTGCACCGCCAGCGCGCCGACCAGCGTCCCCACCACCGCGATCCCCGCGTTGGCGAGCGCGAGCAGGAGCGGCAGGCCGGGAAGGGCCTGGAATGGCGAAGGACCGAGGAGCAGCACGCTGTAGATGGGTACGGCCACGAGCTCGACGGCGCTCAGGAAGCCGAACAGCAGCAGCGCCTTGGAGACGAGCATCGCGGTGCGGTCGACCGGCGCGAGCAGGAACGCGTCGAAG
Source organism: Solirubrobacteraceae bacterium (assembly GCA_030447005.1). Next base: position 4,031 of record JAUJME010000211.1, read on the forward strand.
CCGCCCTGCTCGCGCTCGGCGACGAACAGCC
>JAUJME010000024.1 GCA_030447005.1 Solirubrobacteraceae bacterium
GCCGAGCTGGCGGCGCCCGGCGTCGTCACGATCGGGCAGGAGCACATGAACTTCGAGGCGCATCGGCGCGGGCTCGCCGCCCAGCTGCGCCGGTCCTACCGGAAGCTCGACGCCCTCGCGGTGCTCACCCACGACGACGAGCGCGACTACGGCAGGCTGCTCGAGGGCGCCGCGACGCGCGTGGTGCGCATCCCCAACGCGCTGCCCGAGCTCGGCGGCGGCCGGTCGCCGGTCTCAGAGCCGGTGGTCATCGCCGCCGGCCGGCTCACGTGGCAGAAGGGGTTCGACCTCCTGGTGGAGGCCTTCGCCGCCGTCGTCCGCGAGCGACCGGAGTGGACGCTGCGGATCTTCGGCTCGGGCGCGAAGCGCAAGCAGCTGCGACGCCTGATCGTCCAGCACGAGCTCCACAACAACGTCTTCCTCATGGGCGCCACGCAGCAGCTCGGCGAGGAGCTCTCCAAGGCGTCGATCTACGCGCTGAGCTCGCGCTACGAGGGCTTCGGGATGGTGCTGCTCGAGGCGATGAGCAAGGGCGTCCCGGTCGTCAGCTTCGACTGCCCGCGCGGCCCGAATGAGATCATCCACCACGGCGAGGACGGGCTCCTGGTGCCGGACGGCGACATCGAGGCCCTGGCCGGGGCGATCATCGAGCTGGCCGGCGACGAGGACCGGCGGCGGCGGATGGGCGAGGCGGCGATCGCCACCGCCCGGGCCTACGACATCTCGATCGTCGGGCGCCAGTGGGACGAGCTGCTCGCCGGCCTGACCGGCGCGCCGGACGGCCCGGCGTGAGCGGCGCCGCCCAGTCGCACGACGTCCCGCCGCGCGGCGCCGCGGGCGCGGGTTCCGGGGGCCCGGCGCCCGAGGCGGGGCGCGCCCCGGCCGCCACCGGCCTGAGCGCGGTGCTCTTCGCGACGACCGCGACGACCGGCGGCGGCGCCGCCTCCGCGCTGCCCCTGGGCGACACGACGGTGCTGCGCCGGCTCCTCGACCAGCTCGCTGCTCTGCGCGTGCGGCGCGCGTGGGTGATCACCCGGCCGCAGTGGCGCGCGGAGGTCGAGCGCGCCGCGTCGGGCGCGCACGCCGCCCCCGAGGTCACGGTGATCGGGTCGGAGGACGTGGCCGAGGACCTGCGCGCGGTCGCCCGCCTCGCGACGGACGCGCGCGGGCCCGTGCTGATCGCCCGGGGCGACGCGGTCACGCAGCGCGAGGCGCTCGCCGGGCTGCTCGCCGACCCGCGGGTCGTCTCCGGCATCCTCGTGAGCGCGTCGTCGGCGCGCGCGGGGTGGTCCTTCCCGACCCGCTCGGCGCGCGGCCGGGTGGTCAGCGCCGGCTCGGCCTACCACCGGGTCTCCGAGCCCGGCCCGTTCTTCCTCGGAGTGCTGAAGGTCGACGCCCGCGACCGGCCGGCGCTGGCGAGCTCGGCGCTGCGGCTGGCGGAGCTCTGCGACGCGCGGCCCAGCCGGTGGGAGGACGGCCTGGAGCGCAACGTGGACGAGTGGCGCAGCCGCCTCTGGATGGCCGAGCGCGCCGACGACCCTCCGCCCCGGCCGAGCCCCGAGGCCTGGGCCTCGCTCCCGCTCGAGCCCGGCTCCGAGGAGCAGCTGGGCCTGCGGACGAGCGCCGCGCGCGAGGACGCCGTCCCGCTGCTGCTCGTCGGGCTCGTCCGCTCCGACGTCGCGCTCACCTCGCGCCACCTGCGCGGCTTCCACTACGCCAGGCCGGTCGACGCCGGGACGGCGGCGGCCGCCGAGCGCGAGCTGGGCTCCCAGGACGAGGACCGCATCGCGCTCGACGCCGCGGTGAAGGGCAGCGACGGCTTCTTCACCACCTTCTTCGTCAGCCCGTACTCCCGCTACCTCGCGCGCTTCGCGGCCCGGCGCGGCTGGACGCCGAACGCCATCACCACGCTGTCGATGGTCATCGGCACGGTCGCCGCGGTCGCCTTCGCGACGGGCTCGCGGGCGGGGCTGATCGCCGGCGCGATCCTCCTCCAGGTCGCCTTCACCGCCGACTGCGTCGACGGCCAGCTCGCGCGCTACTCCCGCCAGTTCTCCAAGCTCGGCGCCTGGCTGGACTCCGTCTTCGACCGCGGCAAGGAGTACGTGGTCTACGCCGGGCTGGCGATCGGCTCGCAGCGCGGCTTCGGCGAGGACGTGTGGACGCTCGCGGCGGCGGCGCTCACGCTCCAGACGGTCCGCCATCTCGTCGACTTCTCCTACGCCGCCGCGCAGCGGCAGGTGATCGCCTCGGCCGAGCAGCGGCCGCTCGAGGACCCCGACGACGTCCCGCCGGTCGCCGGGCCGGCCGCCGCGGCCGGCGCGCGTCCGGCGCCCCGGCGGCAGGCCGCCGCCCGCCCGCCGGCCAGGGCGTCGCTGCGGGCGCGCGTCGTGACCGCCGGGCGCGGCGGCCTGCGGCTGATCGGCCGCCTGGACCGGTGGAGCTTCACCCGCTGGGGCAAGCGCATCCTCGTCCTGCCCATCGGCGAGCGGTTCGCGGTGATCTCGCTGACCGCCGCGATCGCCACCCCGCGGGTCACCTTCATCGTGCTCCTCGCCTGGGGCGGCCTGGCGGCCGCCTACGCCGTCCTGGGCCGGACCCTCCGCTCCGTGGCGCGATGAGCACCCTCCGCGTCTACCGGGACGACGGTCCGCTCGCCGAGCTGATCGGCGCCCGCATCGGTCGGCCGCTGGGCGCCGGCGAGGTCCCACTCGCCCTCCTGGCCGCCGCCCTCCTGGCGGTCGTCCTGGCCACGGCGGAGCGCCCGCTGCCCGAGCTGGCCATCGGCCTCGCCGTGGCGGGGAGCGTCGTGCTCGCCGCCGCCGGCTCGCAGCGCCCCCACGCCGGCCGCTTCGCGTGGGTCGTCCCCCCGCTGCTGCGGGCGCTCGAGTACGCCTTCCTCATCCGCCTGACCGTCCTCGCCGACCCCGACGCCCTGCCGCTCTGCTTCGCGCTGCTGGCCGTCCTCGCCTTCCACCACTACGACGTCGTCTACCGGCTGCGCCAGCAGGGGAGCGCGCCGCCCGGCTGGACCCGGGCCGTCGGCGGTGGCTGGGAGGGGCGGCTGATCGTCGGGGCGCTGCTCGCGGCGCTGGGCGCCCTGGGCCCCGGGATGCTCGTCGCCGCGATCGCCCTCGGCGCGGTCTACGTGGGCGAGAGCACCCTGAGCTGGACGCGGTACTCGCGCGCCGAGCGCCCGGCGGTCATCGACGACGAAGAGGCGCAGGACGAGTGAGTCCATGCCGCTGCTAGCGCGGATGGTCGCCTTCCCGCTGAGCGTCGACGTCCGCGGCGGCGCGGTCGGCGGGCTGGGCGAGCTGCTGGCCGACCACCGCATCTCCCCGGGCGGCCACGTCGCCGTGGCGGTCGGCGAGGGGCTCGGCCAGGACATCCAGGCGGTCCTGCGCCCCCTGCTGCCGGAAGCCGAGTTCTTCGAGGTGAGCGGGGGGACGCTCGTGGCCGCCCAGGCGCTCGCCGACGCGCTGCGCAGCGGCTCCTACGACGCCGCGGTGGGGATCGGCGGCGGCCGGACCCTCGACGTCACGAAGTACGCGGCCAGCGTCACCGGCCTGCCCCTGGTCTCCGTGGCGACGAGCCTCGCCCACGACGGGCTGGCCTCGCCCGTCGCGTCGCTCGAGCACGGCGACCACAAGGGGTCCTTCGGCGTCCACACCCCGCTGGCGGTGGTCGTCGACCTCGACTACGTGCGCCGCTCGCCGCGCGACCAGCTGCGCGCGGGCATCGGCGACGCCCTCTCGAACCTCAGCGCGCTGGCCGACTGGGAGCTGGCCAGCCGGGAGCGCGGCGATCCCGTCGACGGGCTGGCGGCGGCCCTGGCCCGGTCGGCCGCCGAGTCGCTGCTGCACCAGACCGCGCCCATCGAGGACGAGTCGTTCCTGACCACGCTCGCCCACGGGCTCATCCAGGGCGGGCTCTCGATGGCCGTCGCCGGCAACAGCCGTCCGTGCAGCGGGGCCTGCCACGAGATCTCCCACGCCCTCGACGGGCTGCACCCCGGGCGGGGCAACCACGGCGAGCAGGTCGCCGTCGGCATGCTCTTCGCGTCCTTCCTGCGCGGCGATCCGCGGCTCGACGTCATCGACGGGTGCCTGCGCCGCTACGGCGTCCCCCGCGTGCCCGCCGACCTGGGCCTGAGCCGGGAGGAGTTCGCCGCCGCCGTCCTCCGCGCGCCCTCGACGCGCCCGGACCGCTACACGATCCTCGAGCACCTGGCGATGGACGAGGACGAGGTCGGCGCGCGCGTCGACGCGTTCATCGCGCGATTCGGGACGGGCCGCCGGCGCAACGGCGCGACCCCCGCTCCGGCCGGCGCCCCGGCCGACTGAATATCCTGCCGGCGATGATCCGCGCCCGCACCCGGCCGGCATGAGCACGCTCGCCGCCGGCCGCCGGCAGGACGACGAGTACGCCGAGCGCCACGTCTACGAGCCCCACCGCGTCGGCCTGCCGCCGATCGGCTCCTACGTGCGCCAGCTCTGGCAGCGGCGGCAGTTCGCGCTCGAGATGTCGCGCACGACCCTGCGCGCCCAGCACTTCAAGTCCGCGCTCGGCCAGCTCTGGCTCGTCCTCAACCCGGTCCTGCTGACCTTCATCTACTTCCTGCTGGTCAACATCCTGCGCGACGGAACCCGCGGGACGGAGTTCTTCGCCCACCTGATGGCGGGGCTGTTCGCCTTCAACCTCGTGAGCAACTCCGTCACGCAGGGCGCGAAGTCGGTGGTCAACGGCGGCCGGCTGATCCTCAACACGGCGTTCCCCCGCACGCTGCTGCCGATCTCCTCGGTCATGACCGCCTTCATCCGGTTCCTGCCCACCATGGTGGTCTACGCGGTCGTCCACGTCATCGCCGACCTCCCGCTGGGCTGGCACCTGCTCTGGCTGATCCCGCTGCTCGCGCTGCTGCTCGTCTTCGCGTCGGGGATCGCCATGCTCGTCGCCGCCCTCCAGGTCTACTTCCGCGACATCAAGGACTTCCTGCCGTACATGATGCGGATCTGGCTCTACGGGTCCCCCATCCTCTACTACCTCTCCGAGGTCCCCGAGCGCTTCCGGCCGATCATCGACGCCAACCCGCTGACGCCGCTGCTCGCCGCCTGGAGCGACGTGCTCAACCGGGGGCTCGCGCCGAGCGCGGGCCTGCTCGCGTGGGGTGCCGCGTGGGCGATCGGCGCCCTCGTGATCGGCGGCCTCTTCTTCATGTCGAGGGAGCGTGAGTTTGCCGTCCGCCTCTGAGGACCGCGCGGCACTGGTCGAGGCGACCGCCCCGCCGCGGGGCGAGCCGGCGATCCGCGTCGAGGACGTCTCGGTGACCTACCGGACGACCTCGGAGCGCAAGCCGACGCTCACCAAGACCGTGGTCCGGCTCGGCCGGCGCGAGCGGACCGTCCGCGAGATCCACGCGGTCCGCAACGTGTCCTTCGACCTCGAGCGCGGCAAGGTGCTCGGCGTGGTGGGCGTCAACGGCGCCGGCAAGTCGACGCTGATGCGCACGGTGGCGGGCATCCTCCCCCCGACCTCGGGCCGCGTCGAGGTGCACGGGCGCGTCAGCACGCTGCTCGCGCTGGGGGTCGGCTTCAACCGCGAGCTGACCGGCCGCGAGAACGTCGTGCTCGGCGGGCTGGCGGCAGGCCTCAGCCGCGAGCAGCTGCGCCGCAAGTACGACGAGATCGTGGAGTTCGCCGAGCTCGGCGACTTCATGGACCTCCCCATGCGGACGTACTCCTCGGGGATGTACGGGCGCCTGGCCTTCTCCGTCGCGATCAACATGGAGCCCGACATCCTGCTCATCGACGAGGCCCTGTCGGTCGGCGACGCCCGGTTCAAGCGCAAGTCCTTCGACCGGATGCGGGCCCTGTGCGAGGAGGACCGCACGATCCTGCTCGTCAGCCACGCCCTGCGCAGCATCCGGCAGCTCTGCGACGAGGCCATCTGGATCCACGGAGGCGAGCTGAAGATGCGCGGTGAGCCCGAAGCGGTGATCGAGGCCTACCGCGAGTTCCTCGACGTCAAGGAGGACGAGGTCACCGAGGAAGACGTCTGAGGCAGCCGGGCGCGGCCCACACGCGCCACGACGCGTTCTCGTACAGCGGCCGGTAGTCCGGCGGGGGCGCGACGGCCGGGAAGTTCTGCCGGTAGACGCGCCGCGTCAGCCCGTTGCGCCGTGGCACGAGCAGCAGCTCGCCCAGCGGGCTCGCTCCGTCCTTGACCGTCCCGACCGAGCCGGGCGGCCCGCCGAGCCAGTAGCGGACGTGCGGGATCGGCCGGTAGTCGGCGGTCGAGAGCGGACCGCAGCCCTCGAAGCCGGCGCGCACGGCGGGGGACCGCGCGACGTCGCGCAGCTGGGCGAACAGCGCGCCGTCGAGCGCGAGCCGGCGGTCGAGTCCTTGGAGCATCGTCACGTGGCGCGGGATGAAGGCGAGCGACAGGGCGAGCGCGAGCACGCCCGCCGCGCACCAGCGGCGCCGCGCACGCCCCGGCGGGAGCATCAGCCAGCCGGCCACCGCGAGGCCATAGAAGAGCGCCAGCAGGATGGCCGGCGTGCGGACGTAGCGGCCGATCAGCGGCAGCCCGAACACCGGCCCGATCGCGAACACCGCGGTCATCGCGAGGACGACGGCGAGCGGCAGCACCGCGCGCCGTCGCGCGTGACGCCACGCGAAGGCCAGCCCGATCGGGACGCCCAGCACGAGCGGCTCGCGCAGCGTGAAGCCGTAGTACTGCGCCGTCCAGAACGGCACCTGGTCGACCCGCCGCCGGCGCCCCGCGTCCTCGGCCAGCCCCGCGGTCCCGTGCAGGGAGTGCAGGAGGTCGCCGGTCACCAGCCAGTCCATCAGCGCCCACAGCACGGGCGCCAGGGCGGCGAGGCCCACCAGGAGCGGGAGGCGCCGCGGCCCCTCCGCCCGCCACAGGTAGAGGACGTAGAGCCCCGAGAGGACCCACGCCTCGGGTCGCAGCAGGCCGGCCAGGACGAGCAGGCCGAGCACCGCCGGACCCCTGCGCGGCCGCTTGGCCTCGAGCAGGACGGCGCCGAGGATGAGCGCCGCGAAGGGCACGTCCTGGTAGGCGAGCAGGGCGTCGCGCTCGAGCGCCGGGCGCGTGAACGCGACGAGCGCCGCCACGACGCCGACCCACGGCGAGAAGAGCTCCGAGCCCAGGCGATAGGCGAGCCAGACCACCGCGCCGAAGCAGAGGAGGATCGCCGCCAGCGCGACCTGGTCGGCGCCGTCGCCGAAGGGGAGCGCGAGCGAGCTCGCCGCGATCTGGAGCGGATGCGGCGTGGGCGCGAAGTCCGCGAGGAACTCGGGGCGGTGGCCCTGCCAGAGGTCGCGCGCCCACAGCAGCGCGTAGCGCGTGTCGTAGTTGACGTGCGTCGGGTCGTAGGCGAGGCGCAGGACGCCGGCCACGCCGGCGAGCGCCGCCGCCGCCGGCAGGGCCCGGCTCCACCGGCGCCGCCGCGCTCCGGGCGGGTGGCCGCCGTCGAGCGCCCGCGGCTCGCCGGCGGCGGCGCCCGCCCGGCCGGGGGCCGGGCCGGCGACCGCGCCGGCCGCGTCGGCCGGGGTCACGGGCGGTCCGTCCCGAAGCGGAAGGAGCGCATCGCCCGCTTCGCCGCCGTCACGAGCTCCTCGTCGGCCGCCTTCAGCCTGGCGCGCTCGTTGCGCTGGCGCAGGCTGAGCATCACGCCCTCGCCCGCCCGGCCCTCCTCGTCGGGGAAGACGAGGATCTCGTGCCCCCACAGCCGCCGGCCGGGCGGCCCGGAGCGGAACCGGAGCTCGTAGCCGGGAGCGTCGTTGACGCGCGCCGGCCCGTCGTCGCGCAGGGTGAACATCGGCAGCCGCGAGCGCAGCTCGTCGGCGTAGGTCACCGAGCGGATCGGGAGGTCGGCGAGCCTGAGCGGCGCGGCGCCCCGCGGCGGGGGCAGCGGCCCGACGACGACGCTCAGCGCGACGGCCCGGCCCCGCGCCTCCAGCCGCGCGTACTCGCCGGGACGGGGGCGCACGGGCCGGATGCTCTCCGGCGCGTAGAGGAGCGTGAACGCCGGCGCCCCGCGACGCACGAGCAGCGTTCCGTCGCGATCGCCGCCGCGGGCGAGCGCCGCCGCGGCCGTCCCGAGGGCGAGCAGCGCGAGGACCGCGACGGTCACCGCGGGCGGGACCCCCAGGCGCGCGCGCAGGAGGGCCGGGAGCGTCGGGCCGAACTCCGGCCGCACGACGCTCATCGCGCCGCCCGCTTGCGCCGGCGGGTGCCCTTGCGCGCCCGGCCGGGGCGCTTGCGCGACCGCTCGCCCTTGCGCGACCGCTCGCCCTTGCGCGACCGCTCGCCCTTGCGCCTGCTCGAGCCCGCGGCGCTGCTCCTGGGCGGCGCCGCCCCGACCGGCTCGAGCGCGCTGAGGGTGCGGCGCCCGGTCAGGAAGAGCATCCGGCCGTCGGAGACCACCGGGTCATAGCCGCCCTGCTGGCGGCTGAAGACGATCCGCCCCGTCCGCGTCCGCAGGCCGAAGGTCATGCTCCGGCCGAGGTCCGCGAAGTAGACGACGTCGCCGACGATGGTCGGCGAGCCGGAGATCTTGCCGCCCGAGCGGCGCTTCCAGCGGACCCGGCCCGAGCGGGCGTCCACGGCGTAGAACGTCCCGTCGTAGGAGCCGAAGAAGACGCTGGGCCCCAGCCCCGGCACGTTGTCGATCGCCGCGGAGGAGTAGACGTAGCCGCCGGTGGCCCGCGCCCAGGCGAGGTCGCCGTCCTGCGCCGAGAAGGAGTACATGCGGCCGTCGGTCGAGCCGATGTAGACCCGGCCGAAGGCCACCGCGGCGGTCGCGTAGTACTCCCCGCCCCGCAGCAGCGCGCGGGCCGCGTCGTTGCTCCACACGCGGCGCCCGTTGGAGGCCCGCACCGCGTGGACGCGGCCGCCGTAGTCGCCGAAGTAGAGCACCCCGTTCGCGAGCGTCGGGCTGCCCTTGACCGCGCCGGCGGCCCGGTAGGTCCACAGCTTGCGCCCGTTGGAGGCCCTGACGCAGAAGACGGTCCCGTCCTCGCTGCCGAAGTACAGCCGCCCCTCGTGCACGAGCGGGGAGGACTCGCTGCGGCTGGGCAGCGGCCGCGACCAGCGGGTCTTGCCGTCGCGCGCGCGCAGGGCGACCACCCGTCCGCGCCGGGAACCCCGGGCGGTCTCGAGGAGCGTGACGTAGACCGTGTCCTCCACCACGGCCGGCGAGGAGGCGGCGAGGTGGCCGAGGTCGCGCTTCCACTTCACGCGGCCGCCCTCCTTGCCGATGGCCGCGAGCCGGCCGTCGTCGGCGAGCTGGAAGAGCCGGTTGCCGGAGATGACCGGCGGGAACTCGAGCAGGGCCGAGGCCCGGTGCTTCCAGATCCGCCGGTAGGGCCCCTGCGGCACGCGGGCGGGCTGGAAGGCCCGCCGGTGGTCCTTCGTGTAGCCGTAGTGCGCCCAGCGGAACCGGTCGGGCTCCTTCTCGCGCTCGGCCTCGGGCGTCGGCGTGGCGGCCGGAGGCTCGACGAAGGCGACCCCCGGGTTCGAGACGTCGCCGGCCGGGCGCAGGAAGGCGAGGTAGCCGGCCACGGCGAGGCCGGCGGCGACCACGGCGGCAGCGGAGAGCACGGCGAGGAGCCGGCGGCGGCGGGGCACCGGAGCATCTTAGGAGCGCGGCCTCCCTGCCATCATCGCCCGCATCCCAGCCGAGACGCCGACAATCGCGGAGCTCCGCGCGGTCACCCAGCCGCCGGGGCTGCTGGACCGCAACAGCGGCGAGCACTGGGCCGGCCGGCTCTACATGCGCCGGCTCTCCCCCTATCTCACGCGCCTCCTCCTCCCCACGCCGCTGACCCCCAACGCGGTCACCTGGCTGATGATCGCCAGCGGCCTGCTGGCGGCGGGGATGCTCAGCGTCCCGGGGCTGTGGACCGCGCTGGCGGCCGTCGCCCTCATCCAGGCCCAGCTGCTCTTCGACTGCTCCGACGGCGAGCTGGCGCGCTGGCGGCGCACCGGCTCCCCCGTCGGGATCTACCTCGACCGCGTGGGCCACTACGTGACGGAGGCGGCGCTGCCGATCGGGCTCGGCATCCGCGCCGACGGGGGCTGGGACTCGATCGGCGGGTGGACCACCATCGGCCTGGTGATCTCGGTGCTCGTCCTGCTCAAGATGTCGCAGTCCGCCCTCGTGCTCGTCGCCCGGGCGGAGGCGGGCCGGCCGATGCTCGACGACAGCGCGGCCGTCGCGGCGCCGCGGCGGACGGGGCTGGCGCGGATCCGGCGCGCGCTGGCGTTCTTTCCCTTCTTCCGCGCCTTCGTGGCGATGGAGGCGACCCTCCTCGCCCTCGCCGCGGCGATCGTCGACCGCCTCGCGGGCGACCTGACGGGCACGCGCTGGCTGGTCGCCGCGCTGCTCCCGCTGGCGGCGCTGATCGTCGCCGGACGGCTGGTGGCGATCCTGGCCTCGAGCCGCCTGCGCTGACGAGGAACTCCGCATCGAGCAGGGGTTTCCCCCGCGCCGCGGCTTCCCCGGTTGGTAACACGAGCATCACGCGCTGGTAACGAACGGCGCCCCGGCCTGCGGGACCGTTCAGGCCCATGGACGTCATCGCTCACCGCGGGGCATCGGCCCACGCGCCGGAGCACACCACGCAGGCGTACGACCTCGCCCTCGAGATGGGGTCCGACGTGCTCGAGCTCGACATCCGGACGACGGCCGACGGGACACCGGTCGTGCTCCACGACCCGACCCTCGCCCGGACCGCCGGGGACCCGCGCCCGGTCGTCCGCGTGACCGACAGGCAGCTCGCGGCCCTCGACCCGGCGGTGCGGCCGCTCGCGCTCGAGGCGGTCTTCGCCCGGTACGGGGCCCGCACCCGCTACCTCGTGGAGATCAAGCAGATCGACCCGGTCGGCGAGCAGGCGCTGATCGCCCTGATCGCGCGCCACGGCCTCGCCGGCCACGTCACGATCCAGTCCTTCCGCCGGACGATCCTGCGGCGCGTCGGCGCGCTGGACCCCGCCCTCCCCCTCGCCCCGCTCTTCACGCCCTGGACGACCTCGGGCCACATCCGCCGGCGGCTCGACCGCATCGCCCGCTACGCGTGCGGCATCTCGCCCTGCGCGACGTCGGTCGACGCGCCGCTCGTGCTGGCCGCGCAGGCGCGCGGGCTCGCCGTCCGCGTCTACACGGTCAACGACGAGCCGCAGATGCAGCGGCTGCTCGGGCTGGGCGTGGACGGGATCATCACCGACGTGCCGGACCGCCTCGGCGCGGTCCTGGCGGTGACCGCCGGGCCGCCGCTGGCGCCCGTCGCGCTCGCCGCCTGACCGCAGTCAGCGCCGGTAGACGCGCGCGACGTAGTCCTCGAGCATCCGCGCCGTCGTGAAGTGCGGGGCGATCGTGCGGATCGAGGCCTTGACGCGCCGGAGCCACTCGGGCGGCGGGCCGCCGTCGGCCGAGGAGTAGAACGCGGGCACGACCTCCTCCTCGAGCGCCCGGTAGAGCTCGGCGGCGTGCCGGTAGTCCTGGGCGGCGTGGTCGGGGTCGGTCTCCCCCGAGAGCGCCCAGCCGTTGCCGAGCTGCTCGTCGTAGGCCTCGGGCCACCAGCCGTCGAGGACGGAGAGCTGGAGCCCGCCGTTGACCGCGTTCTTCATCCCGCTCGTCCCCGACGCCTCGAGCGGCGGGCGCGGGACGTTGACCCAGACGTCGCACCCGCGGACGAGCCGGGCGGCGACGTCGAGGTCGTAGTCGTGGAGGAAGGCCACCCGGTCGCCGAGCCCCGGCGCCGCGCCGCGGCGGGCGAACAGCGCCTGCACGAGCGACTTGCCGGCGTCGTCGCGCGGGTGCGCCTTGCCCGCCAGCAGGAGCTGGATCGGGCGCTCGCCGCTCAGCAGCCCGATCGCCCGCTCGGCGTCCTTGAGGAGCAGGTCGAGCCGCTTGTAGGTGGCGATCCGGCGGGCGAAGCCGACCGTCAGGACGCCGGGGTCGAAGGCCCGGGCGGCCGCCTCGACGTAGTCGCGCGGCTCGCCGCGCTGGAGCCGGTCGGCCGTGCTGCGGTCGCGGACGTACTCGACGAGCGCCGCGCGCTGCGCGTTGCGCGCCGCCCACAGCTCCTCGTCGGGGACGGCGTCGATCCGGGCCCAGAGCTCCGGATCCGCGGCGCGCTCCTGCCAACCGAGGCCGAGGTGGCGGTCGAAGACGTCGCGCATCGCCGGGCCGACCCAGGACGGCAGGTGCACCCCGTTGGTGACGTGGCCGATCGGCACGTCCTCGACGCCCCGGTCGGGCCACAGCGGGTGCCACATCTCGCGCGCGACCTCGCCATGGCGGCGGGCGACGCCGTTGGCGGTCCGGCTCGTGCGCAGGGCGAACTGGGTGACCCCGAACGGCTCGCTGGGGTCGTGCTGGTGGGTGCGGCCGAGCTCGACGATCCGCCAGGGGTCGACCCCGGTCGTCGCCGCGAAGCGCCCGAGCGCCTCGCACACCTGCTCGCCCGGATAGGCGTCGTTGCCGGCCGGCACGGGCGTGTGCGTCGTGAAGACGGTGTTCGCGCGCGCCTGCGCCAGGGCGTCGTCGAGCGAGGCGCCCGCCTCGATCGCCGGGCGGGCGCGCTCGAGCGTCGCGAACGCGGCGTGGCCCTCGTTGAGGTGCAGCGTGTCGGGCACGATGCCCATCGCCTCGAGCGCCCGGACGCCGCCGATCCCGAGCAGCGTGTACTGCGCCAGCCGGGTGACGGGGTCGCCGACGTAGAGCTGGGAGGAGATCCAGCGCGCCAGCCGGCTGTTCTCCGGGCGCTCGGCGTCGAGCAGGAAGAGCGGCACGCGGCCGACCTGCACGCGCCAGACCTGCGCGACGACGTCCTCGTCGTGGATCGGGACGGTGACGGTCAGCGGCCGGCCCTCGCCGTCGGAGACGAGCGCGGCGGGGAGCAGGTCGGGATCCGTCGAGACCCAGTACTCGTGCTGCCAGCCCGACGCGTCGAGCCGCTGGCGGAAGTAGCCCTGGTGGTACATGAGCCCGATCGCCGCGAGCGGCAGCGCGCGGTCCGACGCCTCCTTGAGGTGGTCGCCGGCCAGGCCGCCGAGGCCGCCCGAGTAGACCGGGATGGAGCGATGGACGCCGAACTCCGCGCAGAAGTAGCCGACGCTCGGGGCGTCGGCCGCGGGCCGCGCCATGTCCTCCCCGACGATCCGCTCGATCTCGGCCGCGCGGGCGAGGAGGTCGCCGTCGCCCGCCGCCCGCTCGAGCGCGGCCGCGGAGACCTCCTGGAGCATCCGCACCGGGTTGTGGCCCGAGAGCTCCCACCGGTGCGGCGCCACGCCCTCGAAGAGCTCCCGGCCGCCGGCGACCCAGCTCCAGCGCAGGTTGTAGGCGATGCGGGCGAGCGGCGCGAGCGGCTCGGGGAGCCGGGAGGCCAGCGCACGCGCTGCCGCTTCGAGGTCCGCCTGCCCGGGCTCCACGGCCGCGATCATGGCAAAGGCGGCGCCGCGCGTGCCCTGCGGGCCGGTATGGGTTCGGTTCGTGCCCGCAGCGGGAACGCTCCCTTCCGTGGGCGAGGAGATCGCTGCCACCGAGTTCAGCCGGGAGGACCGGCAGCGGTACCGCGACAAGGTGCACGCCTGTCTCGACGCGTTCGCGCGGATGCTCGCCGACGCCCGCTTCGACGGCGACCGCGCGTCGGTCGGCCTCGAGGTGGAGCTCAACCTCACCAACGAGAACGGCGTCCCGTCGATGGTCAACGCCCAGGCGCTCGAGCGGATCGCCGA
>JAUJME010000212.1 GCA_030447005.1 Solirubrobacteraceae bacterium
CTGCTCGAGCGGCATCGGCTCGTCGACACTCGCGACAGGTTCCCAAAGGGCTAAGGCGCGTCCGGCGTCACCCGCGCGTCGTCACCGGCCGCAGGAGTGCTTCCACGTGGGCGTGCGAGCTTGGGTCGACGACCGCGTCGCGCCCTGCGAGGCACCACTCGAGCGCTGTGCGGTCGTGCTCGGGATCGCGTACGCTTGGATCAGCGCCCCGGGCGAGTAGATACCCGACGCTGGCGACCCGGCCGTTGTGCGCCGCGACCCGAAGCGCTTGGCGCCCCCACTGGGCGTCGGTCGCGTCGATCGGTGTCCCGACCTCGAGTAGCTGGTCGATGACCGCCAAGCGCTGGTGATCGGCGGCCATCACAAGCGCCCTCACGCGCGACTGAAACGGGGCCTGTGGCCTGAGATAGGCGGTCACATCGCCCGCCGCCGCCGCCTCCTCGATCCGGGATGGGCACGCGCCGGCGGCGACCAACACATCGACACACTCGGTCATCCCGAACACGGCGGCGTGCGCCAACGCGGTGCCGCCCGGAACCCCGCCGGCGTCCGGCGCCGCGCGGGCGTCGAGGTTCGCTCCCGCCTCGATGAGGACCCGCGCGACCGCGGCGTCGCCATAGCTGGCGGCAGTGATCAACGGCGTCTCAGGGTCGTCGGGCTCGCCGTCGACCGGCGCGCCGATCTCGATGAGCGCACGCGCCAACGCGTCGGCGCCCGCCACGTCGCGCCACGACCCGTGCGAAGTGTCATAGCGCAACATCGCGACGTAGCCCAGCGGCGACGCCCCGTTCGGGTGATCGCACCAGTGCTCCATCGGCGCGAACGCCAGCTCGGGCTCTTTGTCGAGCAGCCCTCGCAACCGCCCGGGGTCGCCGCTGTTGAGCACCGCGCGGCGGAGCACCTCGGTCCTCAGTCGCGGCCAGCTCGCGAACCCGTACTCCCGCGCGACGGCAAGCTGCGCCGACGCGAGGCGCGGCTGGTCCGAGACCACTCGGATGCGCCGCAGCGCATCAGCGTCGCCCGCCTCCGCGGCGCGCAGCAGGTCCTTAGCCTGGCGACGAACCTGGTCGAGATCGGGTCGAGCCGGAAGATCGGGCATGAAATCTCCTGTCGCCCGAGGTTCGCGTTCAGGCCGAGGAGATCGCCAGAGCAAAAGCCGTGCACCGCACACGGAGGTGGACTCAGTCCTGCCCGCGAACCCGGAAGCGTCCTCCAGCGCTCGGCGCAGACTACCGCGCGGCGCAAATGGAGCGATGTAGGGAAGCAAGCCATCCGCCTCAACGGGCGGCGCTCACCCCGACCCGCGCGTAGACCTCCTCCACCCGCCCGAGCATCCGCTCGGGCGCGAACCGCGACCGCACGTCGCGGGCCGCCGCGTCGCCGAGCTCTCGTGCGCGCGCCGGGTTGGCGCGCAGGCCGGCGAGCACGGACGCGAGCGCGCGGTGGTCGCCCGGCGTGAAGAGGACGCCGGTCGCGCCGTCGCGGACGATCTCGGGCAGCCCGCCGTGGGCGGCGGCGACGACGCAGCAGCCGGCCGCCGCCGCCTCGAGCGCGGCGTTGGGCAGCGGGTCGGGTCGCGTGGAGGGGACGGCGACGACGTCGGCGGCGCCGAGCACCGTCCCGACGTCGTCGCGGAAGCCGAGCAGCCGCAGCGGCCCGCCGCGGAGGCGCTCGGCGTGGTGCTCCTGGCCGGGCCAGGCGTCGCCGGCCACGAGGCCGACCGCCCCCGCGAGCTCCGGCTCCGCCAACGCGCGGGCGAGGAGGTCCTGCCCCTTCCAGCTCGAGATGCGCCCGAGCGTCGCGACGACGAACGCGTCCTCGTCGAGCCCGAGCGCTGCGCGCGCGGCGGCGCGCGGCAGGCGCTCCGGAACAACCGCGAGCCCGTCGTGCACGACCTCGCCGCGCCCGAACTGCGCACGGACCGCCTGCGAGACGCAGACCAGCTCGTCGGCGCGCTCGAGCAGCCGCCGGTACGGCGGCCAGAGCGGGCCCCAGCCGGCGTAGATCTCGCGTACGTGCACCACGCGCGGCACGCCCGGCGGGCCGGCCGGCAGGATCGCCGACGTGTTGGCGTGCACGAGCGCCACGTCGCGCTCCACCGCGAGCCGCGCCAGCGCCCGCGCGGCCCGCCCGGCCTCCCGGCCGAGCCGCAGGAGCCCGCGCCCCGACAGCAGCTCCCGCCGGACGACCGGCACCGGGCCGACGAGCGTCTCGACGCCCGCCGCCCGCAGGTCGCCGGCCAGCGGCCCCTCGAACGGCAGCACGACGAGCGGCCGCCAGCGCGCGCGGTCGAGGCCGCCGGCGAGCAGCGCGAGCTGCCGGTCGGCGCCGTAGCGGCCGGCCGAGGAGTGCAGGAAGAGGACGGTGCGCGGGGGCGTCAGGGCGCTTCGACGCGATCCTTGAGCCCGCGCATCACGCCGCCCATGAGCTGCTCGGTGCCCTTCTTGAGCAGGGGTCCGGGGACGTAGAAGCCGAGGTCTGACTCGAGCCGGTACAGCGCGTGGGTGCGGGCCCCGCCGTCGAGCGGCTCCAGGACGAACTCGCCGTCGCCCTTCTTCACGCTGCCCTCCACCAGGACCCAGGACATATGGCGCGGCGGGTCGTAGGCGTAGCGGACGGTGTAGCGGATCTTGCGCACGATCGCGTCCGCGGTGAACTCGACGAGCGACCCGCGCCCCTCGGCGTCGCGCTCGTGGACCACGGCGCTCGAGATCCCGGGCTGCCAGTCGGGCCAGGACTCGAAGTCGAGCAGGGCGTCGAAGCAGGCCTGGGGCGACGCGGCGATCTCCGCCTCGCGCTCGGCGCGCTGGACGCCCATCAGACGAGCACGGGAACGGGCTCGCTGGCGATGGGGATCGCGTTCGCTCGATCGGGATGGAGGATGTGGGCGAGCAGCTCGAGCCCGTCGACGAGCCGCGGCCCGGGCCGCGAGAAGTAGGCGGCGGCGTCGACCGCGACGATCCGCTGCGCGCCGACCTCCGCGAGCTCGTCGGCGTAGGTGTAGGCCTCCTCCTGCGCGCGCTCGGCGTCGTAGCCGCACGGCATGGCGACGATGACCTCCGGATGGGCGTCGGCGACCTGCTCCCACGTGACCTGCTCGGAGTGCTCGCCGGGCAGCCCGAGGACGTCGAACCCGCCCGCGTACTCGATGAGCTGCGGCGTCCAGTGGCCGGCGGCGAAGACCGGGTCGAGCCACTCGAGCGCGGCCACCGGCACGGGGTCGACGGCGCGGACCGCGAGCCGCACGCGGTCGATGCGGGCGGCGGCGTCCTCGATGAGCGCCACGCCGGCGTCCTTGGCGTCGATCGCCTGGGCGAGCGTGCGGACGTCGCCCAGCACCTCGCCGAGGGTCTTGGGGTCGAGCGAGATGACCTCGGGCTGGGGGTCCATGCGCTCGGCGACCGCACGGACGTCGTCGTAGGAGACGGCGCAGACCGCGCAGAGCGCCTGGGTGACGATCAGGTCGGGCTGAAGCGCGGTCAGCTCCCGCTCGTCGAGCTCGTAGATCGCCTTGCCCTGCTCGGTGAGGGCGCGCACCGCGGCGTCGATCTCGTCCGCCGCCAGGCCTGGCCCGATCACGTCGCGCGTGACCTTCGGGAGGTCGAGCGCCTCCACCGGGTAGTCGCACTCGTGCGTGACGGCCACGACCTGATCGCCGGCGCCGAGCGCGAAGAGCATCTCGGTGGCCGACGGGACGAGCGAGACGATCCGCATCGCGAACACGATATGAGCCCGGCCCCTTCGCTGCTACCGTGCGCACTGTCGCCCTGATGAACGACGACGACTCCTCCCGAAGTAGCCACGCGCAGCCCGGCTGCGCCGCTGCGACCCAAGGTCGGACCTGATGACCGCGCTCCTCCTGCTGGCGGTCTTCGTCCTGATCCTGCTCAACGGCTTCTTCGTGGCCGCGGAGTTCGCGCTCGTGCGCGTGCGGCGCTCGAAGATGGAGGAGGACGCGGAGAACGGCAGCCGCCGTGCGCGCGCGGTCATCGCGCTGCTCGACGACCTCTCGCGCTACCTGGCGTCGTGCCAGGTCGGCATCAC
>JAUJME010000213.1 GCA_030447005.1 Solirubrobacteraceae bacterium
TCAACGAGATCGAGACGGACTACGGCCGCAACCTCAACGTCTCCTCCGCCGGCGCCCTCGGGTGGATGCAGTTCATGCCCGCCACCTGGAAGGCCTACGGCGTCGACGCCAACCGCGACGGCCTCAAGGACCCCTACAACCCGGTCGACGCGATCTTCGCCGCCGCGCGCTACCTCCGCGCCGCGGGCGCCGAGAAGGACGTCCCCAAGGCCGTCTTCGCCTACAACCACGCCGACTGGTACGTCGACATGGTCCTCATGCGCGCGCGCCTCATCGGCGGGCTGCCGGCCAACCTGGTCGGGTCGCTCACCGGCCTCACCCAGGGCCGCTTCCCCGTCTACGCCAAGGCGTCCTACGCCGACGACCTCTCCGAGCGCGAGATGACCAAGCGCCGCAAGCGCGGCGAGAACGCGGCCTACCTCGTCGAGTCCAAGGAGGCCCGCCGCGGCATCAACATCTACGCCCGCCGCGGCGCCCCGGTCATCGCCGCCAACGACGGCAAGATCATCCGCATCGGCAACACGAAGCGCCTCGGCCGCTTCCTCCAGCTCCAGGACGTCTACGGCAACACGTTCACCTACGCGCACCTCGGCAAGATCGCCGAGCGCTACCCGGCCCCCAAGCCGACCAAGGTGACGCCGGCGCAGGTCGCCAAGGAGCTCAAGCTCCCCGACGCCGACCCCAAGCCGACCGGGGCCGCGAGCGGCAAGGCCCGGAAGGTCGAGGCGCAGGCCGTCCCGGGCAAGGAGCGCCTCTCCGCGCGCCGCTCCTCGTCGGGCGCCACGCCTGCCCCGACGGCGCCGCAGACGCCGGCCAGCGAGGTCGTCGAGGCCGCCAAGGAGCGGCTGTTCGCCAACCCGATGCGCCCGAACGCGCAGGACGCCGGCGGCGCCCAGCAGGTCTTCGAGGCCGGCGGCGACGTGCCCGGCGTCACCACGGTCCAGGGCCTCTCGCGCCTCTTCGGCCTGGACCGGAAGGACGTCCAGCTCAAGACCCTCAAGGTCGGCTCGAAGGTCGCCGCGGGCACCATCCTCGGCCGCATCGGCGCCAACACCCGGCGCGGCATGGCCCCGCACGTCCTCTTCGAGACGCGCCCGGCCGGCCGCGGCGCCCCGCGCATCGACCCGAAGCCGATCCTCGACGGTTGGAAGCTGCTCGAGTCGACGGCGATCTACCGCGCCGCCGGCAAGAACCCGTTCTTCGGCCGCGACGCCGTCAACCCCTCGATCGGCCAGATCCTGCTCATGAGCAAGGACGCACTGGCCCAGCGGGTCATCAACAACCCGCGCATCGAGCTCTACGAGTGCGGCCGCCGCGACATCGAGACGAGCCAGATCGACCGTCGCGTGCTCGCGACGCTCGAGTTCCTGGCGGCCTCCGGCCTCAAGCCGACGGTCACCAGCCTCAAGTGCGGCCATAGCTACCTGACCAAGTCGGGCAACGTCTCCCACCACTCGTCGGGCAACGCGGTCGACATCGCCAAGGTCAACGGGATCCCGATGATCGGCAACCAGGGCAAGGGCTCGATCACCGAGATCACGGTCCAGCGGCTGCTGACCCTCCAGGGGACGATGAAGCCGGACCAGATCATCTCCCTGATGAAGTTCGCGGACACGGACAACACGTACGCGATGGGCGACCACGACGACCACATCCACGTCGGCTGGCAGCCGATGTACGGGACGAACGCCAAGCTGGCCAAGCAGGTCAACGCGGCGCTCAAGCCCGAGCAGTGGATCAAGCTGATCGACCGCCTCGGCTCGATCGACAACCCGACGGTCGCCACCAAGCCCTCGAAGTACTCGCTCAAGGTCAAGAAGCGCGCCTCGCACGCGCACCGCGGCGAGTAGCCGCAGCGCCTGTTCCGCTTCGTGCAGTGGGAGTTCCCCGGCCCCCTCGGGCCGGGGGACGGCCGCTACGTCCTGCGCCCCACCCCCGGTGAGGGGCCTGAGCAGGTCCTCGTCATCCGGGGCGGCGAGGCGCCGCGCCGGGGGCGCCGCGGCCGCCGGTCGCGCGGTGCCGAGCCGTCCCCTGCCCTGGCCGAGGTGCCCGTCACGCGCGCGACGGTGATCGAGGCGGTGCCGCTGGGCGGCGCGGAGGAGGCGGCGGCGTGGCTCGAGTCGGCGGCGGGCCGCGACGCCGAGGCGACCGCGGCCGCCGCGCTGGCCTCGCTCAACACGGCGATCCACGGCCACCGCGTCGCCGCGGCCGACCCGCACGTCGCCGAGGTGGGCGCCGACCAGGCGCTCGTCACCCGGATCGGCTACGGCTCGGGAGAGCAGGTCGCCGAAGGGCTGTGGACCGACGCGCGCGAGCTCCCGCCCGAGGACGCCGGGGTGCGCGGCCGCCGCGAGGCCGCCCTGCGCCCGCAGGAGCGCCTCGCCGCGCTGCTCGGCGGCCGCGACGCGGCGCTCGCCTGCGAGGAGCTCGTCCTGCGCGGCCGCCTCGACCTCGACCGCGGCCGCGAGCGCGAGGCCGCGCTCCAGGCGCACCTGGCGCTCGAGGCGGCGCGCGTGGAGCTGGCGGCGTGGGGCAACCTGACCGGGATGGCCGAGCGGCTGGGCGACCTCGACGCCCGCCGCGACGCGGTCGCGGGCGCGGCCAACGCGGCGCTCCAGGGCGGGCTGCCGGCCGAGGCGCGCGAGACGGTGGCCGCGGCGATCGACCGGATCGAGGCCGCGCTGCGGGCGCGGAGCGCGGCGGGGGCGTACTAGGCGGGTCGGCGGGGCGGGTCGGCGGCGGCGCGCGGCGAACGGCGAACTGCGGCTGGTGAAGGAGGCGGTCCTCCTCGTCCCGCCGTCAACGTGCCACTCGCGCCGGAGATCGCCGCCGGAGGCACGTCGACCGTGGTATCCGCCGTCAACGTGCCACTCGCGATCCGATCCGCGACGAGAGGCACGTTTCCGTTTCGGACCCTCCCCTCACCGGCCGCAGTTCGCGCGGTTCCGCCGAACCGCCCCGCCTACAGCGCCGCCAGCACCGCCTCGAGCTCGGCCACCACGTCGCCGTCGAGCTTCACCTCGGCGACGCCGTCGTAGGGCGTCGGGCCCATGGTGACGAGCGCCAGCCGGCCGCCCGCCGCGAGGGTGATCTGCGGGAGCTGGGCGACGGGATAGACCTCGAGGGAGGTCCCCACGCAGAGGAGCAGGTCGGCCTGGGCCGCCAGCTCGGAGGCCCGCGACAGCGCGCGCTCGGGGAGCATCTCGCCGAACAGGACGACGTCGGGCTTGAGCGGGTCGCCCGCGTCGCAGCGCGGCACGCCGTCGGCGGCGGCCGCGAGGCGCGTGCGCGTCTCCTCGAGCCCGTGCCGCTCGCCGCAGCGCAGGCACGAGGCGTGGGCGATCGACCCGTGGACCTCGATGAGCTTCCCCACCCCGGCAGCCTCGTGGAGGCCGTCGATGTTCTGGGTGATCACCGCGTCGAGTGAGCCGCGGCGCTCGAGCTCGACGAGCGCGTGGTGGGCGCCGTTGGGCGCCTTGTCGCGCAGGGTGGTGAAGCGCTCGCCGTAGAAGGACCAGAAGCGCTCGGGCGTCCGGCGGAAGACGTCGATGTGGGCGACCTCCATCGGGTCGACGTTCGCCCACATGCCGGTCCCGGGCGAGCGGAAGTCGGGGATCCCGGACGGCACCGAGATCCCCGCGCCGGTCAGCGCGACCACCGACCCGGCCGAGCGGATCAGCTCGGCCAGGTGGGTGCTCGCTGCGGTGTCGCTCGCTCCTGCGGTCACGGTGACCGCAGAAGATAGAAGCGCCCGGGCCGCTAGCGGCCCTGGAACTTCGGGGTCCGCTTGCCGAGGAAGGCGCCGATGCCCTCCCGGGCGTCCTCGGAGGCGAAGACGGTGGCGAAGCCGATCTTCTCGGCCTCGATGCCCTCGTCGAGGTCGCCGGCGTGCGAGACCGTCTTGATCTGCTCGATCGCCAGCGGCGCCTGGCGGGCCATCTTGCGCGCCCACGCCATCGCGGTGTCGAACAGCTCGTGGTCGGCGACCACGCGGTTGACGAGCCCGTGCTGGTAGGCGTCCTCCGCCGAGATCGCCTC
>JAUJME010000214.1 GCA_030447005.1 Solirubrobacteraceae bacterium
AAGATCGTCGCCGCCGAGCCCATGCAGGGTGAGCCCGTGCAGGGCCTGCGCTCGCTCGACGACGGCTTCATCCCGCCGATCATCGACCTGTCGCTGCTGGACCGGAAGATCTTCGTCACCAACCGCGACGCGATCGTGTGGACGCGCCGCCTCCTCGACGAGGAGGGGATCTTCGCGGGCGTCTCGAGCGGCGCGATCGCCAAGATCGCCGTGCGCATCGCGGGTGAGATGGAGGAGGGCAACGTCGTCTTCATCGTCTGCGACGACGGCTGGAAGTACCTGTCGAGCGGCATCTACACGCTGCCGGTCGACGAGATCGAGGACCTTGACGCCACCGTGTGGTGGTAAGGCCGCTGAACCGAACCGCCTCCCGCTCCGAAAGAGATCACATGCCCTTCAACGTCGGCCTTCCCGAGATGATCATCGTCCTCGTCATCGCCCTCATCGTCCTCGGACCGAAGAAGCTGCCGGACTTCGGCCGCTCGCTCGGCAACGGCATGCGCGAGTTCAAGGACTCGATCAGCGGCGACTCCAAGCGCGACGACGACGAGGACGAGCGCCTCGCCCTGCGCTAGGCCGCGTCCCGCTTGCCCAACCTCCTCAGCCCGCTCGCTCTTCCCGCGCGCCTGCTCGACGACCTCGGGCGGGTCGCCGACGCGATCCAGGAGCTGCCGCAGCTCGTCCGGGTCGTCGCCGAGCTCGGCGATCGCATGGCGGCGTTGCAGGACGACATGGGCGACATGAAGGACGAGATGCGCGGGCTGCGCGGCGACCTCGAGTCGCTGCCGGGCGGGATCACCTCCATGCAGGGCGACCTCTCCTGCCTGCCGGCGGCCATCCGCGACATGCACGGCGGCCTGCGCGGCATGCGCGGCGACCTGTCCGATCTGCCGGCCGGCGTCGACGGCATGCGCGAGGAGCTGGCGGGGCTGCGCTCCGACCTCTCGCCGCTGCCCGAGGGCATCGAGAAGGTCGACGCCGATCTGCGCTCGATGCACGGCGACCTGAAGTCGATGCCGGAGGGCATCGGCAGCGTCAACGACGGCCTGCGCGGGATGCGCGACGACCTCTCGACCCTGCCGGCGGGCATCGACCGGATGGCGACCGACCTGGGCGAGGTGCTCGAGAACGTGCGCCCGATGGACACCGACCTCTCCAACGTGGAGACGGCGGTGCGCGAGCTGGTGCCGCTCATGGAGGGCATGCAGGCCGAGCTCGACCGCCTGCGCTCGGATCTCGCCGGTCTGCCCTTCGTGAGCAAGTCGTAGCCTGACCGGGCGATGAGGATCGCCCGCGACCTGCTCGACCAGATGGTCGACCACGCGCGCCGCGACGCGCCCAACGAGTGCTGCGGCGTGGTCGGCGTGCGCGATGGCGCCGCGACCCGCGTGATCCCCGTCCGCAACGAGGCGGCCAGCCCGCTGAAGTTCGAGATGGGGATCGAGCTGTTCTACGCGCTCGAGACGCTCGACGAGGCGGGCGACGAGCTCGGCGCGATCTACCACTCGCACACGCGCACGTTCCCGTATCCGTCCGAGACCGACAAGAACTGGTCGGACCAGTACCCCGGCGCCGAGTGGATCATCGTCGGGCTCGAGGGCGACGAGGCGCTCGTGCGCTCCTACCTCATCGAGCGCGGCGCGGTCGACGAAGTGGAGCTCGAGGTGGTGTGAGCCTCGCCTGCCCCTCCTGCGGCCTGGTCCATCGGGACGACGAGCGCTTCTGCGCGTCCTGCGGCCTGCCGCTCGTGCCGACGGGCGGACCGGCGGAGGCGCAGCTCGACGAGCGCGGCGAGCGCGTGCGCAAGATCAAGCGCCAGTACAGCGAGGGACGCCTCGTCGGCGTGGCGATCGGCCGCCACCTGCCCGAGGCGGAGCTGATCCAGAACCTCCTGCTCGAGGAGGGCGTCCCGTCGACGCTGCGCCGCTCGCGCGGCTTCGACGTCCCCGAGATGCTCGCCGCCGGGCCGCGCGACGTGCTCGTGCCCGAGTCGGGCGCCGAGGTCGCGCGCGAGATCCTGCTGCAGGCCGACATGGCCGACGGGTCCTCGACGTGGCGCCCGACGCCGCCGCGGCGGATGCTGGCCGGCCTGCTCGCCGGCGTCGCGTTCGTCGGGCTGGTCGTCGTGCTGATCGACGTCCTCGTGTAAGCCGTCCGCCTTAGCGGCGTCTCAGCGGTCGGCGCGGCCTGCGACGCGCGCCAGGTGCGCCCGCCAGGTGCCCTCCGTCTGCCTGAGCGCCCGGCCGTCGAACGCCTCCACGAGCGCCTCGTCGGGCCCGGGGCCGCCGCGCCGGCCGGCGCCGAGGACGAGCGACAGGGCCGCGGCCTCGCCCTGCTCGCGCGCGACGAGGTCCACGACGGTCCCGCCGAGGAGGAGCGCGTCGCGGGCGGCGGGCGGGAAGGCCGGTGGGCGCCCTTCGTGCAGGCGCCGGCGGATCGCCGGCCGGGCGAAGCGCACGCGGCCGGTCAACAGCTCCGCCGCGCCCGTCGCCAGCCACGCCCAGCGCATCGCGCGCGGTCCCCGCAGGCGCGGGTTGAGCGTCGTGACGACGAGCCGCGCGTAGAGGGCGGCGGGCGCGAGGCGCAGCATGTCCTTGGACTCGGGCAGGGCCGACGCCCGCTCGGCGAGCAGCCGCGGGCTCAGCAGGTGGATCTCGCGGCGCGCCGCGCGGCCGACCACGTAGCGGCGCGCCGCCGGCGCGCTGAGCCGGATCTCGACGGGCACGAGCGGCTGCGCGGCGTGCAGCTGGGCCGCGGTGCCGTGCAGGACGACCGCCACGCCGTCGTCGGGCAGGGACGGGAAGCGCTCGGCCAGCCGTGCGCGCGTCTCCTCGAGCAGCCGCAGGACCTGCGCCGCCCCGGCCGCGTCGGCCTCGTCGTGGCGCGCGGTGAAGTGCTGCGACGGCGTCTCGAGCCAGGTCAGCCCGGCCCCGCCATCTCGACCTCGTAGTCGAGCTCCGTGCGGACGCCGAGCCGGTGCAGGATCGCGTTGGCGTCCTGCAGGCTCGGCGCGTCGACGACCGCGTCGGCCAGCCGCGCGGCGCTCGCCATGGCCAGGCGCGGGTCGAGGAGGAAGATCAGCGCACCCACGGGCGACAGCTCGACCGTACGCCGGCCGTCGCGGATGGTCGTGTGGCCGGTGTGGCCGCGCGCGCAGCGCAGCGCCATCGCGCTCGCCTCGGTCGGGACCTCGTGCACCGCGGCCTCCAGCCGCGGCACGGCGTCGGGGGCGACGGCGGCGGCGCCCAGCCAGCCGCCGCGGTGGGCGACCTCGGCGACGCGCTCGAGGACCTCCGCGGGCGTCAGCTCGCCGTCGCAGCCGGCGCCGAACACGCCGAGGACGGTGTGCGGGGCACCGGCCGGCAGGTGCGCCGCCGCCGCGAGCAGCACGCTGTCGGCCAGCGGGCTGGCCAGCCCGCGCTCGTCACCATGGGCGAGCACGTCGCCGCCGACGTCGAGCAGCAGCAGCGTGTCGCAGCCCAGGCGCTCGGCGGCATCGGCCAGGCCGGCGGCGAGGCGCGCCGGCCCGGGCGTGGGGTCGACGAGGACGACCGGCTCGCCGAGATGCCTCGCCATGTGCGCCTCGCCGAACAGCACGCCGGTCGGGCCCGCCGTCTGCGGGCCGGCGAGGGCGACCGTCTCGTTGAGGCGCTCGGCGCCGGTGACCTCGTCGAGCCGGCGCGGGCCCGGCGCCGGGTCGATCGGCCGGCGCTCCCACGTCAGCCCGCCGACGACCGTGTCGCGGCCGAGCGCGCGGGCGTGCTCGGCCGCCGCGAGGGCCCCGACGACGTCGCCCCCGCCGCCGGCCCCGACGGCGAGGACGCGGCCGGCGCCCGGAAGCAACGCCGCCTACGCGTAGGCGGGCTCGCGGACGAGCTCGCCGCCGCCGATGATCGCGAGGATCTCCTCCGACGCGCGCTCGAACTCGTCGTCCGAGAGCACGGGCGTGCCCTCGAACGGGAGGTCCCGCTGGATCTCGCACCACGAGCGGCAGCCGTGGTACTCGTCCTTGACCTTGACGGT
>JAUJME010000215.1 GCA_030447005.1 Solirubrobacteraceae bacterium
TCCGTGCCGGGGGCTGGGCTAGGGTAACAGTCATGTCTGGGGCCCTTTCTCGCGAGGCGGCGTGGGCTGAGTTCTGCGCCTGGACCGAATCTCCCTCCCTGCGCAAGCACGTCCTGGCCGTCGAGGCGGGGATGCGCGCCTACGCGCGCCGCTTCGGCGAGGACGAGGAGCTGTGGGGCGTCGTCGGCCTCCTGCACGACCTCGACTACGAGCGCCATCCGTCCCCGGACGACGGCCACCCCCGCATCGCGATGCGCCATCTCGAGGAGATGGGCCAGCCGCCCGAGCTGATCCGGGCGATCGCCTCGCACGCCGACTACCTCGACGTCCCGCGCGAGACGCTGATGGAGAAGACGCTCTACGCGGTCGACGAGCTCTCCGGGTTCGTCATGGCCTGCGCGTACGTGCGGCCGGAGGGCATCCACGGCATGACGCCCAAGTCGGTCAAGAAGAAGATGAAGACGCCGGCGTTCGCCGCCGCGATCCCCCGCGAGGACCTCCGCCGCGGCGCCGAGGACCTCGGCGTCGACTTCGACGAGCACGTCGCCTTCCTGATCGCCGCGCTCGAGGAGCGCGCCGACGAGCTCGAGCTCCACGGCTCGGGCGCCACCGCCTGACCGCCTCGCTATCGTCCGCGCGCATGGCGGAGGCGCTCAAGATCGTCGTGATGGACGGGGACGAGACCGGCCAGGAGCTGCTCGAGGCGGCCCTCGGCGTCCTCGATCCCGACGTCCTCGGGATGGACCTCGACCTCGACCGCCATGACCTCTCGCTCGAGCGCCGGCGCGAGACCGGCAACGCCGTGGTCACCGACGCCGCGCAGGCCATGTGCCGGGCCGGCTTCGGGATCAAGGCGGCCACCGTGACCCCCGAGGGGCGCGACGACGTCGGCTCTCCCAACCGCATCCTGCGCGAGGGCGTCGACGGCAAGGTGATCATCCGCACCGGCCGCCGGATCCCCAGCGTGGTCGGCCCCGTCTCGGGCGTCCACCACCCCATCTCCGTCGTCCGCATGGCCGTCGAGGACGCCTACGGCGCCAAGCAGTGGCGCGAGGGTGCCGAGGGCGCCGACGACGAGGTCGCCTACCGGACCGAGAAGGTCACGCGCTCGACCTGCCGGGCCGTCGCCGAGTACGCCTTCCGCACCGCCGAGCGCACCGACGCCCAGGTCTACGGCGGCCCCAAGTGGACCGTCTCCCCCGTCTACGAGGGGATGCTCAAGGAGGAGATGGACGCGGCCGCCGCCCGCCACCCCGGCGTCACCTACCGCCCGGTGCTCATCGACGCGACCTACGCCGGCCTGCTGACGGGCGCCGCCCAGTCCCCGCTCGTGATCCCCGCGCTCAACCGCGACGGCGACTGCCTGTCGGACATGGTGCTCCCGATGTTCGGCTCGATCGCCGGCGCTGAGTCCGTCCTGCTCGCCTTCGACGACGACCACGAGGTCGACGTCGCGATGGCCGAGGCCCCGCACGGCACCGCGCCGTCGCTCCAGGGCAAGGACCTCGCCAACCCGATGGCGATGATCCTGGCCTGCGGCGCGGTCCTCGGCTACGCAGCCGTCAAGGGCTACGCGGGCGCCGAGCGCGCCTCGCGCGCGATCTACGAGTCGGTGCTCGAGACGGTCGCCGGCGGCGTGAAGACGGTCGATCTCGGCGGCCACGCGACCACGTCGGAGTTCTCCGCCGCCGTGGTCGAGAAGACGAGGACGAAGGTCGACATCTGGGCTTCGCTCGGCAGCCGCTGAGGCGGCGGGCGGGCGGCTGGGCGGTCAGTCGAGGACGGGCAGGTCGACGTCCTCGAGGAGGTCGAGGACGCGCAGCATGCAGCTCGGGGGGTTGACGATGACGAGCCCGCTGCCGGCGGCCTCGAGCCGGGCGTGGCTCAGGGCGAGCCGTCCGATCACGCTGAGGTCGACGAACTCGACGTCCGTGGCGTCGATGACGAGCGACTCGGGCGCCCACCGCTCCCCGCGGCGCAGCGCGGCATCGAGCGCGGGCAGCGAGGCGAGGTCGAGCTCGCCGGCGAGGCGAAGCGCGGCGGTGTCGTCGTCCAGGCGCTCGAGGACCACGATCGCGTGGCGGCCGGCGGCGACGTCCGGGCCGTGAGGCCGGCACGAGCGGCGGTTGCGGGCACGGAGACGGAGCTCGAGCTCTCGGCCTCTGAAGCGATTCAGGCGGGTGGTCGGCACGTCGGGAACCCTTACCTCCGAGTGGGACGGGGATCCGAGCCCGTTCACAGCCGTCGGACGGGCTGCGGGCGTGCTCCGAGTTCCTGCCTGTCGCGGTGAGGCGGCACCTGGCGGCCACCTCTCGCTCCGAGACAGAAGTGTACGCCCTAAAGCAAGTGCGAGCGCGCCCTGTCGTCGGCGCGCGCGGCGCGCGCGCCGGTGTTGCGCGAGCGCCCGAGCGGGAGGCCGGCCGCCTCGCGGCTGCGGTCGGAGAGGTGCCGGATGCGGCGGCGGCGGTAGGCGAGGCGCTCGACGTAGAGCGTGGCGGTCCCCGCGAGGAGGATCGCGGCCAGGTTGACGGCGAGCTGGCCGGCCGACCCGCCGAACGCCTGCCAGTCGCCGTAGGCGGCGGCGATCCCGATCCCCGCGGCGGCCGGGATCGTGGTGACCGAGATGAGCACGCCGATCAGCGCGCCCGACTTCGACGTCGCCAGCGAGAGCATCCCGGCCGCCCCCGCGCAGGCGGCGACGAAGAACGCGAAGAAGTCGGGGTTGGAGATGAGGCCGTAGATGGTGTCGCCCTCGCCGCCGAAGGCCTCCGGCGCCAGGCCGGTCGCCTTGAAGAGCAGCGTGGCGACGTAGACCAGCACGATCGCCAGCGGGAAGCCGACCGCCAGCGCGAGCGCCGAGCGGGCGGCCAGCGGCCGCCGGCGCTGCACCGCGGCGACGCAGAAGCCGGCGATCGGCCCGAACTCCGGGCCGACGACCATCGCGCCGACCACCACGATGGGCTGGTCGAGCAGGATCCCGACCGCGGCGATGAGCCCGGCGAGGACCATGAAGAGCAGGAAGACGCCCGACAGCTCGACGTTCTCCTCCGTGCGCTCCTCGACCTGCTCCCACACGACCGCGTCGGCGACGGCGCCCTTGGCGTCCCTCTCGGTCTGCTCGGCGAAGCGCCCGATCTCCGTGTCGATGACCTCGACCGCGATCGAGCCGTCCTCGTGGACGCGGAGCTCCTTGAGATCGGAGAGCACGACGCTCGTCTCCTCCGCCGCCACGTCGGCGAGGATCACGTCACCCTCCGGCCGCCGCGCGACGCCCTCGAGCAGCACGACGTTGCAGACCGACGCGGTCCCCAGCAGGACCTCGAGCGCGGTCTCGGTCCGCTCGTGCGGGACCACGATACGGAGGTGGATCATCCGGCGGCGAGCCTAGCTCGCCAGGCGGCCGGCGGGCTCGGTGTCGCTGAGGGCGGCGCGGATCGAGTCGGGGATCGGCGTCTTCGCGTAGGTCTCGGAGTCGACGAACACGTGGACCATCTCACCCTCCACGAGCAGCTCGTCGTCGCGCAGCACGCGGTTGCGGGTCCGCATCGACGTCGTGCCCAGGTGCTCGACCGTCACCTCGAGGTCGATCTCCTCGTCAAAGCGCGCCGGCTTGCGGAAGCGGGCCACGACCTCGGCGACCACGAGGTCGACGCCGTCGTCGAGCATGGCGCCGTAGGAGCCGATCGCCGCCCGCCAGAGCTCGGTGAGCGCGATGTCGAAGAAGGCGACGTAGTGGGCGTTGAAGACGTGGCCCTGGGCGTCGCACTCCGCGTAGCGGACGCGGATGCGGTGCGTATGGGTGCTCGGCACGGACGCGAATCTAGCGCCCGTGCAAGTTCGATTGCAGGACGGGACCGCACTTTGCGCGCTCCAGAGCCAAACCCGCCCGTGACGGGGCCAGGGCGGCCGGGCGGCCGTCTTTCCGTCCGACCGCGTATCTAACTTTGCGAACACATGTTCCCCGCCCCGACGACCCGTCGCCCGAACAAGCGCTCGCTCCGCGAGCTGGTGCGCACCGCCG
>JAUJME010000025.1:0-11427 GCA_030447005.1 Solirubrobacteraceae bacterium
ACGCCGCGGATGTAGTCGTCGGCGTACGGCGCGCCGCCGACCACCACGAGCTTCATGCCGCGCGTGCGCTCCGTCGGGATCCGGGCGAAGGCCTCCACGAGCAGGTGCGGGTTGTTCTCCGGCTCGAGACGGCCGACGAACAGGAGGTAGCGGCGCGGCTCGATCCCCAGCCGGGCCAGCGTGCCCTCGCCCCGCAGCCCCGGATCGCTCACCCCGTAGGGCACCACGCCGATCCGCTCCCCGTAGCGGTGCTCGAAGACGTCGGCGACCGCGTGGGAGTCGGTGATCGCACGGTCGGCCCAGCGCGGTGCGTTGCGCTCGGCGAAGCGCAGGTAGGCCTTGGCGGCGGCGGGCCACTTGCGGCGGTCGGAGTCCAGGCCGTCGACGTTGATGACGGTCGGGATCCCGGCGCCGCGCGTGAGCAGGCACAGGGGCGCGTTGCCGGCGATGAAGAAGAGCGCGACGTCGGGCTGCTCGACGCGCGCGGCGTGCAGCGCGGCGAGCAGCGTGTGCATGAAGGTGTCGAGGTACTTGTTGCGGACGGTCGGCAGGTGGACGAGCCGCGCGCCCTTGTAGGTCTTCAGCCGCGGGTCGACGACGTGCGGGCGGCAGTAGACGAGGACCTCGTGGCCGCGGTCGGTGAGCCGCTGGGAGAGCTGCTCGGCGGCCGTCTCGAAGCCCGAGTAGGCGGCCGGGATGCCGCGCGTGCCGAGGATCGCGACCTTCATGTGAGAGCAAACGTATAGGCCCGCAGGTGCGCGCGAGCGGCCCGCTCCCAGCTGAAGGCCGCCGCGCGCGCCTGCCCGCGGCGGCGCAGCTCCTCGCGCAGCGGCGGCACGGAGGCGAGCTCCTCGAGCCCCGCGGCGATCGACTCGACGTCGCGCGGATCGACGTAGCGGGCCGCCTCGCCGCAGACCTCGGCCAGGCCGGAGGTGCGCGCGGCGAGCACGGGCGTGCCGGCGTGCATCGCCTCGAGCGCGGTCAGGCCGAACCCCTCGTGCAGCGACGGGGCGACGAGCGCGGCCGCGCGGGCGTGGAGCGCCGGCAGGTCGGGCGCCGGCTCGCAGCGGACCCCCGGCGCGGTCGCGCAGGCCCGGCCGGCGAGGACGAGCTCGAGCGCGCCGTCGCCCGCCCGCTCGCGGTAGCGCGCGTAGGCGGCGAGCAGGCGGCCGAGGTTCTTGCGCGGCTCGGCGTCCCCGACGTAGAGGAAGTGGCGGATGCCGCTGCGCGCCGCGGGCGGCGCCTGACCCGGCCCGTGCGGCGCGAGGACGACGCGCTCGGCCGGCACGCCCCAGCGCGCGCGGACGTCCTCGCCGGTCGACCGCGACGGGACGATCACCGCCGCAGCGCCCCGCGCCGCCGCCCGGTGGCGCCGCCGCGCGATGGCGCGGAAGCGCGGGTCGAAGCACTCCGGGATCAGCTCGAAGGCCAGGTCGTGCACGGTCACGACCTGCGCGAGCGGCGCGCCCCGCGCGAGCGCCGGGAGGGGATGATGGAGCAGGTCGGCGCGCGCCCGTCGCGCCCGGCGGGGCAGCTCGCCGTGGATCCAGCCCGTCTCGAGCGCCGCGTTGAGGTAGGAGCGCGCCCCGCCGCCGCCGCGCGGGCGCGCCCTGGGCCGCGTGACCAGCACCGTGACCCCGAGCGCCTCGAGCGCGGGCAGCAGCCGCTCGAGGTAGACGGCGGTCCCGCTCGGCGCCCGGTCGAGCGGGCTCGCATCGATCAGGACGCGCACGCGCGGGCGATCAGCGTCTCGCGCAGCAGCGGCACGCGGCCCGTGGCGGCGACCGTCACGCCGGTGAAGCCGTGGGTCGCCAGCGCGCGCGCCAGCGAGGTGCGGGTGTAGAAGCGCAGGTGCTGGCCGAGGGGGTCGAAGTGGGCGTCGAAGCGCGCGAGCGCGAGCCCCGCCGCCTGGACGCGGCCATGGTACGGCGTGGTGATCAGCAGCCGGCCGCGCGGCGCGAGCACCCGCCGGACCTCCGTGAGCAGGTGGGCGGTGTCGGCGACGTGCTCGATGACCTCCGAGCACCACACGAGGGCGACCGACCCGTCCGCGAGCGGGAGGTCGCCGTCGGGCTCGACCCGGTGGAGCTCTGCCCCGGGCGCGACCCGGCGGGCGCGCTCGAGCGCCGCCTCGGCGATCTCGACCCCGACCGGCACCGCCCTCGCCTCCCGGAGCGCGCGCAGGAAGCGCCCGGCGCCGCAGCCGAGGTCGAGCACGCGCTCGCCCGGCTGCGCCTCGGCCAGCAGCCACCCGCGCCGGCGCTCCCACGCCCACGGCTCCGGATCCTCCGGGGCCTGCTCCCAGACCTGCTCGTACCAGTCACGCACCCCGGCGAGGCTACGCCGCCCGCCGCCCGTGCCACTTGCCCGCGAGGCGCGCCATGCGCCGGGGGTCGAGCCGGGCGCGGGCGCGCGAGCGGTGCCCGCCCTGGTCCGTCCACCACTCCGCCACCGCCGCCCGCGCCGGGTACGGCGGCAGGTCGAGGAACATGCCGAAGCCGCGGGCCTCCCGGCTGTAGCGGGCGAAGCACGCCGGCAGCGGGTCGCGCGAGTGGTCGTGCTCGACGGCGAGCGCGGGATCCAGCACGCAGACCGCGTCGCGCGCGGCCAGCACCCGCAGCGCCCACTCGCGGTCCTCGGCCCCCGGCAGGTCCTCGCGGAACGGCGCCTCGCGCCACCACGCCGCCCGGAAGCCGCCCGAGCCGTTGCCGTAGCCCCAGTAGGGGTGGGCGCGGGCGTGGGCGGCGTCCTGGCGGAAGGGCCCCGCGAGGGGGCGGAACGCCGGGTCGACCGTCTCCCCGAACGCGCACGCCACGCTGCCGTCCTCGAACCACGCGGCCATCCGCGCCACCCACCCGGAGTCGGGCGGGAGCGCGTGGGCGGAGAGGGCGACGATCACCGGCGCGGACGCCGCGCGCGCCCCGAGGTTGAGCGCCCGGCCGAAGGTGAACGCCGCGGCCGGCATCTCGATCAGCTCGACGCCCGGCCGCCGCCGCACCTCGCCGACCGTGCCGTCGCGCGACCCCGAGTCGACGACGATGACCTCGGGGACGAGCGTCTGGCCCGCCAGCCGGTCGAGCACCGCGCCGATGGAGGCCGCCTCGTCGCGCGCCCGGATGACCACGCTGACCTCCACGGCGCGGATCCTATGATGCGCCGCCGTGCGCCCGGCCGTGGACGTCGTGGTCCCCTTCCGCGGAGACGACGCCGCGCTGGCGGCCGCCGCGGCGGCGCTGGCCCGGCTGACGCTCGGCCCAGACGACACGCTGCGGATCGCCGACAACCGGCGCGCCGCCCGCGCCGCCCGCGCCGGTCGCGCCGGCCCGGCGGAGATCGTCGCGGCGGGCGGCCCGCCGTCCTCCTACTCCGCGCGCAACCGCGCGGCCGGGGCCGGGAACCGCCCGTGGATCCTCTTCCTCGACGCCGACGTCCTCCCGGTGCCCGACCTCCTCGAGCGCTACTTCGACCCGCCGCCGGGCGAGCGCGCGGCGGTGCTCGCCGGCGGGATCGACGACCAGCCGGCCGCGCCCGGCGCGCCCGCCGCGCTGCGCTACGCCGCCCTGCGGGGGGCGATGGCCCAGGAGCGCTCGCTCGAGCACGGCGAGCGCGCCTTCGCCAAGACCGCCAACTGCCTCGTCCGCCGCGAGGCGTTCGCCGCGGCCGGCGGCTTCGCCGAGGGGATCCGCTCCGGCGGCGACGCCGACCTCTGCTGGCGGCTGGCCGCCGCCGGCTGGGCGCTCGAGCCGCGGCCGTCGGCCCGCGTGACGCACCGCAACCGCGCGACCGTCCCCGCGATGCTCGGCCAGCTCGCGCGCCACGGCGCGGGCGCGGCCTGGCTCGGGCGCCGCCACCCGGGCGCCCTGCCGCGCCGCTCGCTGCCCGGCCTGGTCCGCTGGACGGGGCGGCGCTGGCGCACCGCGCTCGCCGCCCGCCGCGCCGGCGAGCCCGACGCGGCGCTCGTCGCCGCGCTCGATCCGGCGGCCGCCTGGGCGTTCGAGCTGGGGCGGCTGCTGCCGAACCGCACCGCGTAGGCTCCCGCCGCATGCCCTCTGTCCTCGCCGTCGCGGGCGCCGCGCACGAGGGCGGTGCCGAGGTCGCCCTGCTGCGCCTGCTCGTCCGCCTGCGCGCCCGCGGCTGGGCCGTCTCGCTTGCGACCCCCCGGCCCGGCCAGCTCGCCGAGCGTGCCCGGGCCCTCGGGCTCACCGGCCCGCACCTGCCGGTCGGCGGCCTCGAGCGCGGCGCGGGGCGGCCGGCGCTGCGCTCCTACGTCCCGCTGCGGCGGCTCGCGCGGCGGGCGCCGGTCGTCTATCTCAACGGCTCGCTCAGCGGTCGCCTGCTCCCCGCCCTGGCCGGCCGGCGCAGCGTCCTGCACGTCCACGACCTCGTCGACCGCGTGCCCCCGATCTGGCGGCTCGCCTCGCTCGTGCTCACCGGGTCGCGGACGGCGGCCGGCCGGATCGCGCGGCTGCGCCCCCACGTCGTCGGCTTCCCGGTCGAGCTGGGCGCCGCGGCGGCTGCGCCGCCCTGGCCGCTGGACCCGGGCCGGCCGGTGATCGGCTACGTCGGGCGGATCGAGCCGGCCAAGGGCGTCCTCGACCTGGTGCGCGCCGCGCCCGCGCTCACCGCGGCGGGCGCGCGGGTGATGGTGATCGGCGAGGACGTCGGCGGCGTCGACCGCGCCTACCGCGACGCGGTGGTCGGCGCGCCCGGCGTCGAGCACTGCGGGTGGGTCGACGACGCCGCCGGCCTGATGGGCCACCTCGACGTCGCCGTCCTGCCCTCCCGGCGCGAGGCGCTCGGCGGCGTGCTGGCCGAGGCCATCTGCGCGGGGACCCCGGTGGTCGCCACGGACACCGGCGGCATCCCCGAGGTCGTCGAGGACGGCGTGACGGGCCGGCTGGTGTCGCCGGGGGATCCCGAGGCGCTCGCCGCCGCGATCGGCGAGGTGCTCCGCCGGCGCGAGCCGATGGCCGCCGCCTGCCGGGCCCAGGCCCAGCGCTGGGACGCCGAGGCCTACGCGGACCGGGTCGCCGCCCTCCTGGCGCCGCTCGCCCCGTGAACCTCGCCTTCGACTCCAGACCCGCCGCCGACCCGCGCGGGATCGGCCGCTACGCGCGCTCGCTGCTCGAGGCCCTGCGGCCGGTGGCCGCGCGCGCGGGCGGGTCGATCGCCGAGACCCACCACCCGCGGCGGGCCGACGTCTTCCACTCGCCGTGGATCGAGGGCGCGCCGCTGCGCCCGCGCGTGCCGACGGTGGTCACCCTCCACGACGTCGTCCCCCTCAAGCGACCGGGCGAGTACCTGCGGACCGGGCTGCGCTTCCGGATGCGCTACCTGGCGGTCGAGCGCGCCACCCGGCTGATCGTGCCGACGCATTCCGTCGCCGCCGAGGCGGCCGAGCTGCTCGACGTCGACCCGGGCCGCATCGACGTGATCCCCGAGGCCGCCGCGGCGGCCTTCACCCCCCGGCCCGAGGCGGAGGTCGCCGCGGTCCGCGAGCGCTACGGGCTGCCCGAGGAGTACCTGATGTGGGTCGGCGGCCTGCGCCATCCCGATCCGCGCAA
Source organism: Solirubrobacteraceae bacterium (assembly GCA_030447005.1). The sequence goes on from JAUJME010000025.1 coordinate 5,565, forward strand.
GCGGGTCGCCGCGCTGGCCGGCGCGCCGCGCGAGCTCCCCCTCGTGCTGGTCGGCGACCCGGGGCAGTGGGCCCGCGAGCTCGAGGACGTGACGCTGACCGGCGCGGTCTCCGACGATGAGCTGGCCGCCATCTACTCCGGGGCCCGCGCGCTCGTCTTCCCCTCCGACGACGAGGGCTTCGGGCTGCCGCCGGTCGAGGCGCTCGCGTGCGGGACGCCCGTCGCCGCCACGGACTCCCCCGCGCTGCGCGAGGTGCTCGGGGCGCGGGCGACGCTGGTCGACGCCGGCGACCTCGCCGGGCTCCTCGCCGCCGCCGAGCGCGCGAGCCGCCCGGCGCCCCCGCCCCCCGCGTGGAGCTGGGAGGACGCGGCGAAGGCGACCTGGGCGGCCTACGGGCGCGCCCTGTCGAGCTGACGCGAGGCCGGCTCAAGCTTCCCCCGGGGGGTGGTCGATCACCCGGGGCATGAGGCGCCCCGCCCGCACGCTGCTCGCCGCCGCCCTCGCGGGCGCGACGCTGTGCGCCGCGCCGGCCGCCGCGACCGCGGCGCCCGCGCCCGCCGGCCCGGTCGCCGTCGGCGTCGGCGCCCGCGAGTTCTCGCTCTCGCTCTACCGGACGAAGGTCGCCCCGGGCGCCGTGCGCTTCAACATGACGAACTTCGGCGAGGACGGCCACGACCTGACCGTCCTCGCGCCGAACGGCAAGGTGGTCGCCCGCATCGCCGAGATGCGCGGCTTCGGCGGCCGCGGCCAGGTCGAGGCGCGGCTCCGCCGCCGGGGCACCTACACGCTGCTCTGCACGGTCGCCGACCACGCCGAGCGCGGCATGCGGGCCAGGCTCCGCGTCCGCGGCTGATCCGACAGCCGCTCAGGCGGGCGGCTCGAGCCCGAACGGCACCCGGCGCACCGCCCGCCGCGACTGGATCTCCCGGCGGCGCCGCCGGGCGCCCGGCAGGGCGCGCCAGGCCTCGGCGTAGCCGAGCAGCAGGTGCGGTTCGCGCAGCAGGACGTGGCCGAGCGCTGCGAGCTCGTACGCGGCGATGAGCGGGAGGTCCCGGCCCAGGCCCGCCCGCGTCTCGTTCTTGAACCACATGAGGTAGCGGTTGCGGAACTGGAGGCGGCGGTGCTCCCGGGCGACCTGGGCTCGCTTGGACGGCGAGTAGGTGCGCACGTGGCGGGCCACCGCGCGCGGCTCATAGGCGCAGCGCCAGCCGAGCAGGCGGGCGCGCCAGGCCAGGTCGGCGTCCGAGGCCCACAGCGCGAGGTCCTCGTCGAGCACCTCGCCGCCGAGCGCGCAGGCCTCGAGCACGGAGCGCCGGTAGAGCGCGGCCGCGCCGTCGGCCCCGAACGCCTCGCCCGGCTCGGAGTAGGCGCTCGCCGCGCGGCCGTGGCCGACGAGGCCGTTCTTGCGGCGCCGGTCGACCGTCATCCCCGCAGCGTCGATCGCCGCGCCGCCGGGCTCGCGCAGCAGCTTGGGGGCGACGGAGCCGACCCGGTCCTCGTCGAGGCGCGGGCGGGCGCGGGCGAGGAAGTCAGGGGCGAGGAAGCAGTCGGCGTTGAGCAGCAGGACCGCCGGGCCGGCCGTCGCGGCGATCGCCGCGTTGACCGCCGCGGCGTAGGAGACGCGGCGGGGCAGGCGCAGGAGCCGCGCGCCGTGCTCGCGGGCGAGCGCGGGCGTGCCGTCCGTGCTCGCGTTGTCGATCACGACCACCTCGGCGCCGTCCTGGAGCATCGCGGCGGGCAGCGAGTAGGCGAGCGTCGGCGCCTCGTCGACCGACAGCAGGAGGATGGTCGTCGCCGGGGTCACGCCGCGGCCTGCGCGTAGACCGCCGCCGTCGCGGCGGCCGTGCGCTCCCAGGTGAAGCGGGCGGCGTGCGCCCGGCCGCGCTCCCGGAGGGCTTCGCCGTCCGCCAGGACCGCGCGGATCGCGGCGGCGATCGCGTCGGGGTCGCGGGGCTCGAAGGCCACGGCGGCGTCGCCGGCCGTCTCGGTGAGCGCGCTCCCCCGCGCCACCGCGACCGGGCACCCGCGGGCCTGCGCCTCGAGCACGACGAGCCCGAAGCCCTCGTAGAGGCTCGGGTGCACGAGCGCGTCGGCGCCCCGCATCAGCGCGTCGAGCGCGCGGTCGCCGAGGTAGCCGGGGAGCTCGAGCGGCGCGCCCGCGGCCGCGGCACGCAGCCGCGCGCCCTCTCCGGCGTCGGCGCCCGCGATCACCAGCCGGTGCTCGAGCCCCTCGGCGCGCAGCGCACGCCAGGCCACCACCAGCCGCTCCCAGTTCTTCTTCGCCCGCAGGTCCCCGACGCCGAGGAGGTAGGGGCCGGGTGGTGGCTCGGCGTCGCCGCGGGCCAGCGCCGGGGCCAGCGGGATCACCGCGACGCGCTCCGGCGCGATCCCGTAGCGCTCGCAGAGGTCCTCGCGCGTGAACGCCGAGTCGGCGATCACCCGCTGGGCGGAGCGGGCCGCGCGCGGCGCCAGCCAGCGGTACTTCGAGCGGGTCCGCGCCGAGAAGTCCTCGCCGAACGCCTCGAAGGCGAGGTCGTGGATCGTCACCACGCCGGCCACCCGCCCCCGCCGCAGCGCCAGGAAGCAGTTGGGCGCGTGCAGGACGTCGGTCCGCCGCAGCGCCGCCGCCAGCGGCAGCCCGGCCTGCTCCCACGCCACCTCGGGCCCCGGCCAGCCGCCGAGCAGCGCGCGGACCTCGACCTCGCCGGCGGCGCGCAGCGCGCGCGTGAGCTCGCGCCCGTAGCGCCCCCAACCGCCGGGCCGGACCGCCGCGGCGTCCCGGTAGTCGATGGCGACGCGGAGCACGGGCGCGTACGATGCCGGACCCGGCAGCACGGAGGAGCTCCGATCACCATCCCGTCCATGTTCCCCCTCGCCGAGGCCCCGCCCGCCGCGCGGCCGCGGTCCGAGATCTTCGACATCCCGATCGACCTCGGGCAGCCCGAGGAGCTGCTGCGCACGATCGCGGGCTGGGCCGGGACCGGCACGCCGCGGCGGGTGATGTACGTCAACGCGCACGTGATCAACCAGTCACAGGAGCGCCCCGAGCTGCGCGAGGCGCTGCGCCGGGCGGACCTCGTCTACTGCGACGGCTACGGGGTGCGGGTCGCGGCCCGGGCGCTCGACCTCCCCGTCCCGTACCGCATGACGGGCGCCGACTGCATCTGGTCGCTGGCCGCGCTGTGCGAGGAGATGGACCGCTCGGTCTACCTGCTCGGCTCGGAGCCGGGGATCGCCCGCGAGGCGTGCGAGCACCTGCGCCGCCGCCACCCCGCGCTGCGGGTGGTGGGCACGCACCACGGCTTCTTCGAGGTCGGCTCCCCGCACGCCGAGCGCGTGGTGGAGGACATCAACGAGCGCCGGCCGGACATCCTGCTCGTCGGCATGGGGACCCCGAAGCAGGAGCTGTGGGTCCAGCAGCACGCGGCGGCGCTCGAGGTCGACGTGCTGTGGACGGTGGGGGCGCTCTTCGACTACGTCTCGGGCCGCGTTCCGCGCGCGCCGGGGTGGTTGGCCGACAATGGGCTGGAATGGATCTTCAGACTGGGGATCGAGCCGCAGCGGATGTGGCGGCGCTACCTGCTCGGCAACCCGGTGTTCATCTCGCGGGTGATGGCGCAGGCGCGCCGCCGCCGCGAGGCCGCCTGAGCCCGCGGGGCCACCTCGCCCGCGCGGCGCTCGCCGCGCTGCTCGTCCTCCTCGCCGCCGCGAACGCGCTCGAGCTCGCGCGCTACTCGGGGGCTGCCCGGGGCGCCGCGCTCGACGACGCGCTGCGCGTGCTCCTCCCCGCCGCCGCGCTCTTCGCGGTGACCGGCCTCGGCGTGACCCGGCTGTGGCTGCCGGAGGGCCTGCGCCGCCACGAGTGGCTGTGGGTGCTGCCGTCCGGGGCGGTGGCCACCGCGTTCGCGATGACGCCGCTCGGCTTCGCCTACGTCCCGTTCGCCGCCAACCTGGCGCTCGTCGCGCTGGGCGGCGCGGCGCTCGCCGCCCACGCGCTCCGCACGCGCGGCTGGCCGGCGCGCCCCGCGGCCGCCGCGGTCGGCTGGCCGGCGTACCTGGCGGCGCTGCTGGTCTGCGTCGCCCTCATCCCCATGTTCCGCGCCGGCTTCGCCACGGTCGTCGGCGACGGCTCGGACGCCCACCTGGCCGCCGGCACCGCCGAGTTCCTGCGCCAGCACCACCCGCTGGGCACCGCGCCCGAGCTCCCCGTCGACCAGATGCCGCTCGTGTGGCGCTCCAAGCAGGCGATCTACTACGCGCTGGGGGCGGCGGCCACGCTGGGGGGCGTCGAGACCTACGAGGCCCTGTCGCCGCTCGCCGCACTCCTCCTGGCGCTCGCGGCCCTCGGGATCTACGTGCTCGCCCGCGACGTGCTCGGCGCGGGCGTCGCCGCCGGCTGCGCGGCGCTGCTGATCACCGGCCTGAGCCGGACGGTGCTGCACACGGGGATGCACCCGTACTTCAACCAGACGTGGGGCTACCTGACGCTCCCGTTCCTGCTCGCGCTGACGTGGTGGGCGGTGCGCGCGCCGTCGCGCGGCGGCTTCGTGCTGCTCGGGCTCTTCGGGGCGATCGCGGCGTTCTCCTATCCGCTCGCGCTCCCCCTGCCGCTGCTGGCCGGGGGGCTGATGTGGTGGCTCGACCGGCGGGCGCGCCGGCGGGGCGGGGAGGCCGTGCGGCCGCTCGGCGCCCGAGCGGCGTGGCGGTCGTTGCGGGCGCGCGGGCCGCTCGTGCAGGCCGCCGCCGCGGTCCTCCTGCTCGCCCTCCTGGTCCCGCTGCGCGGCGTCGCCGAGAAGCTCGCGACGGGCCTGCGCGTGCTCGCCGACCCCGGCTATCCCCTGCGCCAGTGGGGCGGCGACCTGCGCGGCTACTTCCCCGAGCCGCAGTTCCTCGCGTTCGGCGCCGTCGAGCTCTGGTGGATCCCGGCGGCGGTGATCGCCGGCTTCTGCGCCTGGCAGCTGCGCCGGCTGCCGCGGCCGCTGGCCGCCGGCCTGGGCGCGGTGATCGTCGCCGGCGTCCTGGTCGCCGCCGAGATGCGGCTGCGCGACTACGGCTGGTACTTCCACTTCAAGGTGCTCGCGTTCGCCGCCCCGCTGGTCATCGCGCTCGCGGTGGCCGGCATGGCGCGGCTGCGCGCGGCCGGCGGCGTGCTGGTCGCCGTCTGGCTGGTGGCCGCGCTCGCCGAGGCCCGCGACGTGACCACCGTCACCGCCAACCAGCTCCCGCGAACGACGCTCGAGCTGCGCGGCTGGGCCGCGGCGCTGCCCGCGGGCGCCTCCGTCCGCCTCGACATGGACCCCGGCGCGCAGCTGTGGGCGGGCTACATGCTCGCCGCGCGGCCCGTCTGCTCGACCCGCCCGCTGCTCGACACCTCCTATCCCCACCCGCCCTTCTCGATCGAGGCGGGCTACGTGCTGACCTTCAAGCGGCCGCGGCCGGCGGAGGCGACCGGCCCGCCGCTGCGCGAGAACGCCGACTACGGGCTGTGGCGGCTGCGCCCCGGGCTGCCGGGCCCCGACCTCTGCTCCCGGCGGATGGTCCAGACCGTCACCCGCGTCGGACTCGACTGAGGAGCGCCCGGAGCTCCTCCGCGACCCGCCGGTGCTCGTAACGGAGGAGCCGCTCGCGCCCGCGGCGGCGCAGCTCGCCCGCCAGCTCGGCGTCGGAGACCGCCAGGTGCAGGAGCTCGGCCGCAACCGCCGGGTCGCGATCCTCGACGAGCAGCGCCGCGTCGCCCGCCACCTCCGGGATGCCGCCCGCGGGGCGCGCGACGACGGGGACGCCGAAGTGGAACGCCTCGAGCAGCGGGATGCAGAAGCCCTCGTGCTCGGAGAGGCAGAGGAACGCGTGCGCCGAGCGCCA
>JAUJME010000025.1:11527-13728 GCA_030447005.1 Solirubrobacteraceae bacterium
GCGCCGGCCGCCCGCAGCTCCTCCGCGTTGTAAGCCGAGACGCCGACCGCGACGTCCACCGCGCGGGCGAAGCGCGGGAGCTCCTCGCGGCCGACCGCGCAGCTCACCCCGGTCACCGGGTCGAAGTCCCAGAACCACCGCGCCGGGGTGATGTTGTGGGAGACGAGCACCTTGGGCTGCGGGCGGTCGAGCTGCTCGGCGAGCTGCGGCGCGTAGGCGGAGTAGTGGATGAGCAGCAGGTCCTCGGGCGCCGGGGCGAGCGCGCCGAGCGGGCGGAACTCGCGCTCGAGCGACGGCTCGGGGCGCGCGGCGTGGTCGCCGCCGCCCCAGCCCCACGCTCCGAACAGCCGCCGGTACGCGCGCGCCTGGTTGGTGACCGCGTCGTGCGCCCCCGCCCCGGAGAGCAGCTGATGGACCCTCAGGACCCGCGCTCCCGCTCGAGCCGCTCGATGCGGTCCTCGAGCTCGGTCAGGTAGGCGACCGCGTGGACGTTGAAGCGCGTCTGCTGGGCGAGCACCTCCGCGTGGTACTGGCGCAGCGCCCGCACGAGCCCCCGCTTGACCAGGGTGATCGGGCGGCCGAAGCGCCGCGTCGAGCGGACGTCGCGCAGGTCGGGCTCGATCAGCGCCCAGGCCAGCAGCCGCTCGCGGGTGACGGGCGCCGGCTCGATCGTCAGGCCATCCGCCGGCTCGCGCAGCCGCCCCTCGCGCCGCGCGCGCTCCACCGCCGCGCGCGCCGCCTCGAGCGCCTCCTCCGGCCTCACGAGCGCACCGCGGCGGGCGCGTCGCCCAGCAGCCTCCGGTAGGCGGCGAGCGCCTCGGCGGTGGGCCCGTCGAAGGCGACGCGCCCCGCGTCGAGCACCACGACCCGCTCGCACACGCGCTCGATCGTTCCCGCGTCGTGGGACACGAGCACGAGCGTCGTGCCCGCCGCCAGCTGCTCGGCGATCCGCCGCTCGCACTTGCGCTGGAACGCCTCGTCGCCGACCGCCAGCACCTCGTCGATGAGCAGGACGTCGGCGTCGAGATGGGCGGCGATCGAGAAGCCGAGCCGGACGAACATCCCGTTGGAGTAGGTGCGCACCGGCACGTCGATGAACTCGCCGAGCTCGGAGAACGCGACGATCGCCTCCATCCGCGCCTCGATCTCCTCCCGCCCGAGCCCGTGCAGCGCGCCGTTGAGGTGGACGTTCTCGCGGCCGGAGAAGTCGGCGCCGAACCCGGCGCCCAGCTCGAGCAGCGAGACCACCCGCCCGCCGCACTCCGCCCGGCCCGAGTCGAGCGGGACGATCCCCGCCAGGCAACGCAGCGTCGAGGTCTTGCCGGCGCCGTTGCGCCCGATCAGCCCGAGCGCCTCCCCCGGCGCGACGCGCAGCGTGACCTCGTCGAGCGCGTGCACGGGCGCCCGCCGCCCGCGGTCGCGCCCCAGCAGCAGCTGCTTGAGCGTGCGCGCCGGGTCGGCGGCCACGGAGAAGGTCCGCGTCGCCCGCTCGAGCACCACCTCGCCGCGTCCGGCGCTCACAGGACCACCGCCAGCTCGCCCTCCAGCCGCCGGAAGAGCGCCCGCCCGGCGGCGAGCGCCACCACCGCCGCCACCGCGACGTAGACGAGCGTCCCCGCACCGGGCACCGCACCGTCGTAGAGGACGGCGCGGACCGCCTCGATGAACGGCGCGACCGGGTTGCCCCACCGCAGCAGCTCGCCGAGCCACGGGCGCGCCGCCAGGCCGGGGAAGTCGTCGGGGCGGAAGAAGATCGGCGTCACGAAGAACCACGGCAGCAGCGCGGCGGCGAGGATCGGCGCGACGTCGCGGAAGTAGGCGTGCAGGACCGCGACGGCGAGCGCGAGCCCGAGGACGAACGCGCCGAGCGCCAGCACGATCAGCGGCAGCAGCGCGAGCGCCGGCGAGAGCGAGCCGCGGACCACGAGCGCGACCGGGATCAGCAGGCAGAACAGCACCGCGAAGATCACGAGCTGGGTGGCGACCACCGACGCGGGGATCGTCTCGCGCGGGAAGCGCACCTTGCGGATCAGCGCGCTCTGCTCGATCAGCGAGCCGGAGGCCGCGAGCAGCGACTGGGAGAAGAACACCCACACGACGATCCCCAGCAGCAGGAAGAGCGGGTAGTCCTCGATCGAGTCGTAGCGCAGCACGAGCGAGAACATCAGCGCGTAGGCGCCCGCCAGCACGAGCGGGTTGAC
>JAUJME010000216.1 GCA_030447005.1 Solirubrobacteraceae bacterium
CCCTCCAGGAGAGGTGCCGGAGCGGCTGAACGGGCACGACTGGAAATCGTGTGACGGGGTTTCCCCTCGTCCGAGGGTTCGAATCCCTCCCTCTCCGCTGCCCGTCTGATGCCCGCCTCCTCCGACCCTGAGCTCGCGCCCTGGTTCGACCGGGTGCGGGCCGACCTCCCGGGGCTCGACCTCGTCGACGTCCACACCCACATCGGGGCCAACGACCCAGACGGCTTCAAGCAGTCCGAGGCCGAGCTGCTCGAGCGCCTCGATGCCGCGGGCGCCCGCGGCGTCGTGTTCCCGATGCACGAGCCGGACGGTTACCGGGCCGCCAACGACGCGGTGATCGCCGCGGCCGCGGCCTCGGGCGGGCGGCTGACGGCGTTCTGCCGCGTCGACCCGCGCACGGGCGCCGCCGCGGTCGCCGAGGCGCAGCGGGCGCTCGACGCGGGCGCCCGCGGGATCAAGCTGCACCCGCGCGCCGAGGCGTTCTCGCTCGACGCGCCCGCCGCCCGCGACCTGGCGGCGCTCGCCGGCGCGCGCGGCGTGCCGATCCTCATCCACGCCGGCCGAGGGATCCCCGCGCTCGGGCGCCACACGCTGTCGCTGGCGGCCGAGTTCCCTGCCGCGCGCCTCATCCTCGCCCACGCCGCGATCTCCGACCTCGCCTGGCTGTGGCGCGAGCTCGACGACCACCCCAACGTGTTCGTCGACACGGCGTGGTGGAGCCCCGCCGACCTGCTCGCGCTGTTCGCCTACGTGCCGCCGGGGCGGATCCTCTTCGCGAGCGACGCCCCCTACGGCTCGACGGTGCAGGCCGCGCTGCTCGCGTTCCGCTGCGCGCTGCAGGCGGGGCTGAACCCCGAGCAGATCGTCGAGGTGGCCGGCCGGCAGACGGACCGGCTGCTGGCGGGCGAGGAGCCGCTCGACCTGGGGCCGGCGCCCGGCGCGGTCGCCGAGCGCTTCGTGCTCGACCCGCTGCTCGACCGGATCGCCACGTACCTGACCACCGCGATGGGCCGGATCGTCTCCGAGCTCGACGACGGCGCCGAGTCCCTCGCGCTCGCGCGGCTGGGGTGCGCGGTGGGGGAGGACTCGCCGCACGCCACGCTGTGCGCGCAGACGCTCGAGCTGCTCGACCGCTACGAGGCCTACGTGGCTGCGCCCGGCGCGAAGCTGCGCTTCTCGGAGCTCGGCATCCTCACCTCCGCGCTGACCCTCGTACGCACCCCGGCGGTCGGGCTGCCCGAGCTGGGGTCCGAGCCGCGCCCCGTCCGCTCGGAGATCCCCGCGTAGACGGCGGCCTCGCTCGCGACCGTGGGCGCGACCGCGGCGATCGCATCGGTACCGGAACAGATGGACCACGTCTGGGAGATCCGTCCGCGCCTAAGCGGGAGTCGCCGACGTCGTCGATCCCGCGACGTCGAGCGCCGCGAGGACATCGGCGACGAGGTCGGCGGTGTCCTCGATCCCGGCCGCGAAGCGGACCAGCGCAGGGTTGATCCCCGTCTGCGCGAGGCCGTCTTCGCTGAGCGTCGCCCCCCACATGGCGGCGGGGTGCACGACGAGGCTCTCGACGCTGCCGAGGCTGCCGGCCCGCTTCGCGTAGTCGAGTGCACCGATGAATCTCTCGGCGGTCTGAAAGCCGCCGTGGAGCTCCAACGCGAGCACCCCGCCGTAGCCGGTCATCTGTGCCGCGGCGATGTGGTGACCGGGGTGGCTCGCCAGACCCGGATAGTGGACGGCGCTCACCGCCGGATGGTGGGCGACGGCGTGCGCGAGCGCCATCCCGTTGGCGTTGTGGCGCTCCATCCGCAGCCCCAGCGTCCGCATCCCCCGCAGGAGCAGCCAGGCATCGAACGGACCCAGCACTGCGCCGGTGATGAGGGCGGTGTCCCAGACGGCGTCCAGAATCTCCGCCGAGCCGGCGAGGACCCCGGCGGAGAGGTCGGAGTGGCCGCCGAGGTACTTCGTCGCGCTGTGCCAGACGAGATCGGCGCCCAGCTCGATCGGGCGCTGGTTGACCGGGGTCGCGAAGGTGTTGTCGGCGAGGGTCAGCGCTCCGCGGGCGCGCGCGAGCGCAGCGACGGCGCGGACGTCGGTGATCCCCAGCCGCGGGTTGCTCGGGGTTTCGAGGAGCACCAGCCGGGTCGCGCCGGTGAAGGCCTCCTCGAAGGCGGCCACGTCGGCCTGATCGACCTCGGTGCACGAGACCCCGAAGCGCGGCAGGAGATCGCGGAGGAGGGCGAGCGTCCCGGGGAACATGCTGCTCTGAGCGACGACGTGGCCGCCGGCGCCCGTCAACGCGAGCACCGCGGTCGTGACCGCGGCCATCCCCGAGGCGGTGATCATCGCCGCCTCGGCGCGCTCGGCTTGCGCGACGAGCGCGGCGACCTGGGCGTGGTTCGGGTTGCCGTAGCGGGTGTAGAACGAGTGACCGCGACGTTCGGTCGCCATCTCGGCGAAGCGGTCCGCGGAGGCAGCGGTGAACGTCGACGTCTGCGCGATCGGCGACGAGACGCCGTTGTCGGCGCGGACGGCGCGATCGCCGTGGACGAGGCCCGTGGTGAGATCCATGCGACACATACTGCGCATCGGCCGTCCGCGCCGCGGCGCGAGGATCAGCCGCGGACGACCCACGGACGTCGTGCTGATGGACGCGGTCCGGAGGGCTTCGGGGGGTCGGTGCTGCGCCGAGCGGAAGCGGCCAGCGCCCAAGGCGTGCGCCCTGGAGAGGGACGGATAAGGTCGGCGCATGGGAGTCGCCGCGCTGAGGCTCTGGGGATGACGCAACCCTTCCTCGAACGGCGGCGCGCCGCGGCCGCGGCGGCGTGGAACCTCGACGGGGGCGTGGTCCTCGTGTCCGCGGGCGACGAGATCCCCGTGCCCGGTCGGGGCGATCGGGCGTACCCGTTCCGCGCGCACTCCGAGTACCTCTACCTGACGGACCGCGAGCGCCCGGGCGGCGTGCTGGCCTACGCGCCGGCCGACGGCTGGGTCGAGTTCGTCGTGCCGGTCACCGCCCACGAGCTGATGTGGGCCGGGCTCGAGGGCGACCGCGAAGGAGTGCCCGACGGCACCCGCCCGCTGGACGAGCTCGAGGCGTGGGTGGGCGGCCGGCCGGTGCGCCGGCTCGGCGCCGCCGCCGACGCCGACGTCGAGCTGCGCGACACGCTCGTCCAAGCGCGAAGGCCCAAGGACGACGTCGAGCTCGAGCGGATGCGGGCGGCCGCGGAGGCGACCCGCGCCGGCTTCGAGGAGCTCGTGGCGCTGATCGCGCCGGGCCGCACCGAGCGCGAGCTGCAGGTCGCGCTCGAAGCCGCGTTCCTGCGCAACGGCGGCGACTTCCTGGCGTTCGAGACGATCGTCGCGGCGGGCGACCACGCCGCGGTCCTGCACTTCTCTCCGACGGCGCGCGAGCTGCGCGACGGCGACCTCCTGCTCGTCGACGCGGGCGCCGAACACCGCGGCTACGCGAGCGACGTCACCCGCACTTACGCCGTCGGCGGGACGTTCACCGCCGAGCAGGCGCTCGTCCACGACACGGTCCGGCGCGCCGGCGAGACCGCGATCGCCGCCTGCCGTCCCGGGACGGAGTGGCGCGACGTCCACCGCGCGGCGGCGCTCGTGGTCGCCGAAGGGCTCGTCGAGCTGGGCGTCCTGCGCGGCTCGCCGGAGAGCCTCGTGGAGAGCGGCGCGGCGACGCTGTTCTTCCCGCACGGCGTCGGCCATCTGGTCGGCCTGGGCGTGCGCGACACCGGACCGGCCTCCGGCGAGGCGCGCGAGCCCGCGCCGGGCCTGCCGCGCCTGCGCGTCGACATCCCGCTCCAGCCCCGCCACGCGTGGACGGTCGAGCCGGGGATCTACGTCGTCCCGGCGCTGCTCGCCCGCGAGCGCGGCCGCGACGGCGTCGACTGGGATCGCGTCGACGCGCTGCACGGGTTCGGCGGCGTGCGCCTCGAGCAGAACGTGCTGATCACCGACGACGGCTGCGAG
>JAUJME010000217.1 GCA_030447005.1 Solirubrobacteraceae bacterium
GGCGCCGAGGTGGTCGAGGCGCCGGCGATCCGCACGCGCCCGCTCGAGGTGGAGCTCCCGCTGCTCGGTGGCTACGACCTGCTCTGCGTCACGTCGCCCAATGGGGTCCGCGAGCTCTTCGCGCGGCTCTACGACGCCCGCGACCTCGCCGGGCTGCGCGTGGCGGCGATCGGGCCGGGGACGGCGCGGGCGCTGCGCGAGCACGGCATCGTCGCCGACGTCGTGCCGGAGCGCTCGGTCGCCGAGGGGCTCGTCGAGGCGCTGCGCGACGTGCCGGTCTCGCGGGCGCTGATCGTCCGCGCGGCGGAGGGTCGCGACGTCCTCCCGAACGCCCTGCGCGAGCGCGGCGCCGAGGTCGACGAGGCCGCGCTCTACGAGACGGTCCCCGAGCCGCTCGGCGAGGCGGCACGCGAGGCGGCGATGGCGGCCGACTACGTCACCTTCACCTCGGCGTCCTCCGTCCGCTTCTTCCTGACGGCGGCCGGCGACGCCCGCCCGCGCGGGCGGATCGTCTCCATCGGCCCCGCCACCTCGGGCGAGCTGCGCGAGCACGGCCTCGAGCCGGCGGTCGAGGCGGACCCCCACACCCCCGACGGGCTCGTTGCCGCGCTCCTCTCCGACGCCGAAGGTCGAGCCACCCCCCTCTGATGGTGGGTCCCTCGACGTTCGCCCCCCCGGAGTGGCGCGAACGCCCGCTGCCGACCGCCGCCCTCACCAGCCGCCGTCGCCGTTGAAGTACCGTCCGGCCCCGCCCCGCCCATGACCCGCCCCGTGACCTTCCTCTCCGACTACGGCCTGGCCGACGAGTTCGTCGGGGTCGTTCACGGCGTGATCGCGCGGATCGCGCCGGAGGCGCGGGTGATCGACCTCGGCCACGGGATCGCGCGCCAGGACGTGCGCGCCGGCGCGCTGATCCTCGCGCGGGCGCTGCCGTTCGCCCCGCCCGGCGTCCACCTCGCGGTCGTCGACCCGGAGGTCGGCGCGCGGCGGCGGGCGGTCGCGTTGCGCACGGCGGAGGAGGACCGGCTGCTGGTCGGGCCCGACAACGGCCTCCTGCTCCCCGCCGCCGAGCGCTTCGGCGGCGTCTATGAGGCGGTGGAGATCTCCGCGTCGCCGTGGCGACTCGAGCCGGTGTCGGCGACCTTCCACGGGCGCGACCTCTTCGCGCCGGTCGCCGCGCGGCTGGCCGCGGGGGCGGCGCTCGCCGAGGCCGGCGAGCCGCTCGACCCCGAAGCGCTCGTCGCCCTGGACCTCCCCCGCCCCGGGCGCGACCCCGACGGCACGGTGGTCGCCCACGCCGTGCTCGCCGACGGCTACGGCAACGTCCAGCTCGACGCCGGGCACGCCGACCTCGAGGGGACGGGCGTCCGGCTCGGCCGCCGCGCCGCGCTCGACCTCGGCGACCGCACCGTCGAGCTCCCGTACGTCCGCACCTTCGCCGACGTGGCCGGCGGCGAGGCGCTCCTCTACGAGGACCCGGAGGGCCGGCTGGCGCTGGCGGTCAACGGCGGCGACGCAGCGGGCGCCTTCGCCCTGCGCCCCGGCGACGAGGTCCGCATCCGGGCCGCCGCGGCGTGAGCGGCGGCGGCCCCGTCGCGCTCGGCCGCCCGCACGTCCACCTGCGGGCCACCGGCTCGACCAACGACCGCGCCCGCGCGCTCGCCGCCGCCGGCGCGCCGCACGGCACCCTCGTCACGACCGGGCGCCAGACCGCCGGGCGCGGGCGGCAGGGGCGCGCGTGGTCGGCGCCGCCGGGCAAGGCGCTCGCGCTGTCGCTCGTCGTCCGCGCGCTCGACCCCCTGCTGCCCCTGCGGGCCGGCCTCGCGGTCGCCGACCTCGCCGGCCCCGGGGCCCGCGTCAAGTGGCCCAACGACGTCCTCCTCGACGGCCGCAAGGTGGCCGGCGTCCTCGTCGAGGCGCGCCCGCAGGAGGGCTGGGCGGTGATCGGGATCGGGGTGAACGTCGCCGTGAGCCCCGACGACCTCCCGGACGGGCTGCGCGACACCGCGGGCTCCCTCGGCCGCCCGCCGCACGACCTCCCCTCCGCGCTCGGCGAGCTCCTCGACCACCTCGCCCGCCGCCTCGCCGAGCCGCCCGCCGCCGCCCTCGACGCCCTGCGCGCCCGCGATGCGCTGCTCGGCCGCCCGGTCGCCTGGGCCGGGGGCAGCGGCACCGGCGCGGGCATCGACGACACCGGCGCCCTGCTGGTCGACGCCGCGCAGGGCGAGCGCGTCGCGCTCGACGCGGGCGAGGTCCACCTTCAGGCCGGCTCGACCCCCACCTGATCCTCGAGCCCGCGGACGCGCTTGAGCGTCGTCCCGGTGCGCTTGCGCTCGCGGATCTCCAGCCGCCGTGAGAGCCGCGAGAGCAGCAGGTTGACGATGATGAAGAGCGCCCCGACGAAGATGAAGACCTGGAGCAGCGGCGCCTCGACGCCGCCGAAGAAGTTGAAGCCGGTGACGATCCGCCCGTGGCGCATGACCTCGGGGATGGCGATGATCGAGACGAGCGTCGTGTCCTTGTTGAGCGTGATGAGCTGGGAGACCGTCGCGGGCACCATGCGGCGCAGGCCCTGCGGCAGGATCACGAGCCGCATCGTCTGGCGGTAGCTCAGGCCGAGCGCCTCCGCCGCCTCGCGCTGGCCGCGGTCGAGCGACTGGATGCCCGCGCGCATGATCTCCGCGAGGACGGCCGAGTTGTAGAGGACGAGGCCGAGCAGCGCGGCGAGGACGAGCCCCGACTGCAGGGCCTCGGGCAGGAAGCCCGGGACGACGCGCTCGTAGGCGTTCTTCCACGGCGCCGGCAGGCCGAGCGCGAGGTAGAGGATGATGAAGATCAGCGGCAGGTTGCGCCAGACGTCGACCCACGTCCCCGCCGCCACGCTCACCGGCTTGCGCTTGGAGATCCGCCCGAGCGCGAGCAGCAGCCCGACGATCAGCGAGAAGATCATCGAGATGACCGCGATCTGCAGGTTGATCGCGAAGCCCTCGAGGATGAAGCGGACGTTGTTGCCCGTCGTCAGCCACTCCCAGTTGCCGGGGTCGAAGAGGTAGCTCATCGGTGGATCGCGTACCGGCGCTCGAAGGTGCGGATCGCGTACGTCACGAGCCCGGTGAGGATGAGGTAGCCCACCGCCGCCCAGAAGAAGCTCTCGGTGGTCTGGAAGGTGCGCGACTGCACGATCCGCGCCTGCTTGAGCAGGTCACCCAGCGCGAGCAGCGAGACGCCGATGATCGCCGAGTTCTTGATCATCGCGATGGTCAGCGACCCGAGCGGCGAGATCACGGTGCGGACCGCCTGCGGCATCACGATGCGCCGCATCACCGCGCTGTAGGGCATCCCGAGCGAGAGGCCCGCCTCGATCTGCCCCTTCCCGACCGCGAAGACGCCCGAGCGCAGCGCCTCCGCGACGTAGGCGGCGGTGTAGAGCCCGAGGCTCGCCGTCCCCGCCACCCACGGGCTGATCTCCACACCCGCGCGGCGCAGCCCGGCAAAGGAGATGAACAGGAGGACGAGCAGCGGGATGTTGCGGAACGTCTCGACGTAGACGCCGCCGATCCGCTGCAGCAGCTTCGACGGGGCGATCCGCAGCGCGGCCACGAGCGTGCCGACCACCATGGCGATCAGGAACGAGATCACCACGAGGCGGACGGTGACCCCGAACCCGGACAGGAACTCGTCCGGGTTGTCGGTCAGCACGCGCCACAGATCGCTCATCGTTCCCGGCTCCTACTGGGTGAGCTTGACGGCTTCCTCGACGCTGATCGTCGGCGGCTCCGCCTGCTCCTTGGTGTACTGGCCGACCCACTTGTCGTAGGTCTTCTGCCAGCGGCCGTCCTCCTTGTACTTCGTGAACACCTGGTTGACGAGGTCGGTGAGCTCCGTGTTGCCGTCCTTGATGCCGGCGCCGTAGGGCTCCTGCGTGAGCTCGTCGCCGACGAGCTTGAGCGAGTCGTCCTGGATGATCATGCCGGTGAGGA
>JAUJME010000218.1 GCA_030447005.1 Solirubrobacteraceae bacterium
ACCATCTCGTCGGTCGACTTCAGGAAGAACTCGTTCGTGTCGAACGACATCTTCGGCTGGGCGAGCGTCGACTTCGTCTGCACGCACAGCAGCGCGGCGTGGTGGTGGTAGTCCTCGCGCCGCAGGTAGTGGACGTCGGCCGTGGCGACGAGCGGGCGGCCCATCTCTGAGGCGAAGCGGGCGATCTGCTCGTTGACCTGCTCCTGCTCGGCGATCCCGTTGCGCTGGATCTCGAAGTAGACGTCCTCAGGGCCGAACACCTGGACGAGGTCGTCGAGATGGGCGCGCGCCTCCTCGGGCCGGCCCTCGACGATCCGCCGGCTCGAGCGCGACGCCAGGCAGCCCGTGAGGCAGATGACCCCTTCGGCGTGCTGGGCGAGGACCTCGAGGTCCACCCCCGGCTTGCCGCGGTGCAGCCCCTCGAGGAAGCCCTTGGAGGAGAGCTTGACCAGGTTGCGCAGCCCCTCGTTGGAGCGGGCGAGCAGCGTGAGGTGGTTGCGCTCGATCTTGCCCTCGCGGACGGTGCGGTCGTCGACGAAGTAGGCCTCGCAGCCCAGCAGCGGCTTGATGCCCTGCTTGGCGCAGGCCTTCTGGAGCTCGACCGCACCGTTCATGACGCCGTGGTCGGTCAGCCCGAGCGCGGGCTGGCCGAACTCCGCGGCGCGGGCCGCGAGCTTGTCGATCTTGCACGCGCCGTCGAGGAGCGAGTACTCCGAATGGACGTGCAGGTGGGCGCAGGAGGGCTGGCTCACGAACGGCAAGGTTAGGCGCCGGTCCGGACGGCGAGCCGGGCCCTCGGCCCTTCTCCCGCACCGTGCGGGGAAAGCTAGGCGGCGCCGGGAGGGTCGGGCGCGGGATCGCCCTGGGCGCGGTCCGTCCAGGCCTTCAGGAGGGCGACCGCGGCGCGATCGCCGCGGACGCGCGGGCGCTCGCCGGGCGGCGGCGGCTCGCGGCGCAGGTGCGCGTCGAAGGCGCCGCGCGTGAGGGTGACGGTGGCGTCGGGCGCCGGGGCGCCGGGTGTGGCCGGCGCGACCGTCACCGGCGCGCCGTCGGCGACCGTGACGAGCCAGGTGCCGCCGCCCGGGCCCGTGACCTCCTGGGCGACCGTGAAGACGTGGCCGCGCGTCCACGACGGGTGGATCGCGTAGGGCATCACTCGGTAGACGTCGGCGGGCTCGAGGCGGGCGCCCGTCCGCGCCACCTGCGCGAGCGAGGGGGCGGCGGACGGGATCGCCGTGAGCGCGCGGAGCGCGCGACGCCCGCGGCCGGAGACCCGCAGCGGCCCGGTGAAGCGGCGGGGCCGGGGCCCGTGGCCGCCGAGCCACTCGGCCAGCGCGAGCGCGGAGGTGGTGATCCGGAAGGCGGCCCGGCTGCGGTCGCGCGGCGCGGGGAGCGGCTGGACGGACGCCGCCCCGGCGGCGACCGTGATGGCGAAGATGCCCATCTCCCGGATCACGAGGTCGTAGTTCACGTCGGTCTTGAGCAGGGCCGCCTGGGCGGGGAGCAGGTCGGCGAGCAGGCGGCCGGCGGCGGCCGGCTCGTCGTGGGCGAGCTTGACCAGCGCGCCGCGCAACCACGGGTACTCGCGGCTCGACGCGCCCGTCGCAAGGCCCCGGGCCGGCGGCGCGGCGGGCGTCGACACGGAGACCGGAACGGGCGCGGCGGGCTCCGCGGCGGGCTCCGGGGCGGCCTCGGCCGGCGGCGCGGAGCGGGCGCGCAGCGCGGCAGCGGCGGCGTCGATCTGGGCGACGACCGCCGACGACTCTGCGGCCGGCGCGGGCGGCGGGCCGGCCAGCTCCGCCGCGCGACGCCCCAGCTCCTCCGCGCTCGGCGCGCCCGCCGGCGCGCCGGCGCTGCGCTCGCCGCCCGCGACCTGCTCGGCGATCGGCTCGGCCGGCCGGGCGCGGAGCTCCTCGCGGACGGTGTCGAGCTCCGCCTGGACCGCCGCGCGCGTCTCCTCGGCGGCGCGCAGCCGCGCGCGCAGCGCCTCGACGTCGCCCTGGGCGGCCACGAGCTGCTCGCGCAGCGCGTCGGCCTCCGCCGTGTCGGGCTCGCGCGCCTCGAGCTCGGCGACCTGCGCCTCGAACCGCGTGGCCGCCGCCTCCGCGGCGGAGCGCCCGGCTTCGGCGGCCACGAGCTGCGAGCGCAGTGCCGCGAGCTCCGCCTCGTGGGCCGCCTCGGATTCCGCGACCTGCGCGCGCAGGCCCTGGACCATCTCCGCCTCTGCGGCCCGCCCGCGCTCGGCGTCCTCCGCGCGGGTGCGCAGGAGGTCGAACTGGGCGGTCAGCGCGCTCCGCGACTCCTCGGCGGCGGCAGCGCGCGCGTCGGCGTCCCCGGCCGCCTGCCGGACGGCCTCGAGCTCGGCGCGCAGCGCGTCGGCGTCAGCCGCCAGGGCGGCGCGCGCCTGCTCGGCGGCGGCGATCTGCTCCTCGAGCGCCGCGCGCTCGGCGCCTGCCGCCGCCGCCGCGTCACCCAGACGCGCCCGCAGCTCCTCCCCCTCGGCGCGCGCGCCGGCGACGGCCGCCTGGGCGTCGGCGAGCTCGGCGCTCAGCGCCGCGGCTCCGGCCTCGAGCGCCGCGCGCGCCTCGCCGAGCGCGGCGATCTGGGCCTGGAGGCGCGCGAGCTCGGCCTCGGCGGCCGCCCGCGCGTCGCCCTGGGCGGCGAGCTCCGTCTCCGCCAGCGCGCGCCGGCGGCGCTCCTCGGCGAGCTCGGACTCGAGCCGCTCGAGCTCGGCGACCCGCGCCCGTGCCGCCGCGAGCTCCCGGCCGAGCCGCTCGGCCTCGCCGCGCGCCTCGCCGAGGGCGGCCTGGACGCCCGCCGCCTCCCCGCGCGCCGCCTCGGCGGCCGCCGCGGCCGCTTCGGCCCGCCGCCGCGCCTCGCCGAGCTCCGCCCGGGCGGCGTAGGCCTCAGCCTCGCCGGGGACGCGGCGCGACTCGAGCACCGCCAGGCGGACCGCGTCGCTCGTGCGGGCGATCTCCGCCGAGCGCAGCCGCACCGTCCACTCGCGCACGAGATCGCGCAGCGCCGCCGCGGAGCTCAGCGCGCTCGCGAGCGCCGCCTCGTCGCGCGCGACGCGCTCCTGCGCCTCGGCGCGGCGGCGCGCCGCGCCGAGCTCGCCCTCGAGCTCCTCGCGCTCGCGCCCCATCGCGTCGAGCCGGTCCTCGAGCTCGGCCCCGCGCAGCTCGAGGACCTCGACGGCCTTGAGCGCCTCCGCCGCGATCCGGGCCTGCGCCTGCTCGGCGGCCTCGGCGCGGCGGGCGCGGCGCTCGGCGAGCACCGCGCGGTCGATGACCTCGCCGCCCGGACCCTCGGGCTCGAGCGGCGGGGCGGCGGGCTTCGGCGCAGCCGCCGCGGGCGCCGCGAGCCCCTGCGCGGGCGCGGGCAGCGGCACGCGCCCGCCCGAGCTGAACTCGAGCTCGAGCCCCTCTCCCGCCTCGACGAGCGACGCCTCGACGATGTAGGCGCCGCGCCAGACGCTCCAGTCGCGGCCCGCCCGCGGGTCGGGCAGCGACGTGTGGCGGACGGGCTCCCCGCCGGCGCGGTGGACGAGGAGCACCGGCAGCTCCGCCGGCCGATCGCGGCGCTCGTCGTCCTGCCAGCGCCCGCGAATGCGCACGAGGCCGGTCCCGGCCCCCGAAGGGAGCCACTCGACCGCCTCGATCGTCAGGCCGTCGGGCTCGGCGGGCATCGTCTCCATCGTGCCGGGATCGTGCCAGAGCGCCCGGCGAGCGGGGCTAGGAGCCGCTGCGCTCGCGGCGGCCGAGGACGAGCAGGACCCCGACCATGACCGCGACGAGGCCGCCGGCGACGAGCGGCTTGGGCAGCAGCGTGGGACCGTACTTGCGGCGCAGGAACAGCTTGGCGGCGCGGACCACCAGCCTGCCGATGAGCGTGTAGATCATGCGCGGTGCTTACCCCTCGCCGTCCGCGCGCAACCGATGGGCCATGCGCGACTGCAGCGACCACAGCTCGATGAAGCC
>JAUJME010000219.1 GCA_030447005.1 Solirubrobacteraceae bacterium
CAGTACCTCTCGCCCGAGCAGGCGCAGGGCCACGCGGTCTCCGCGCAGTCCGACCTCTACTCGATCGGGATCATGCTCTACGAGCTGCTCACGGGACGGGTGCCGTTCGACGGCGACTCGCCGGTCAGCGTCGCGCTCAAGCAGGTCGCCGAGGAGCCGATCCCGCCCGCCGAGCTCAATCCGGCCATCTCGCCGCAGCTCGAGGCGGTCGTCATGCGGGCGCTGCGCAAGGACCCCGCCGCCCGCTTCCCGGACGCCGACGCGTTCATCGCCGCGCTCGAGCAGGCGGCCGGGCTCCCCGAGGCGGCGC
The DNA here is from genome assembly GCA_030447005.1 of Solirubrobacteraceae bacterium. The sequence goes on from JAUJME010000219.1 coordinate 311, forward strand.
CGACCGGCATCTACCCGGCGGTGCCCTACCCGGCGCCCCTGCCTCGCGCGCCGCGGCCCGGCGCCGCCGAACAGCTGCAGCGCGCCGACCGGCGCAACCTCAAGCGGCTCGCGCTGTGGAGCTTCCTCGCCCTGGGGGCGGCGGCGCTCGCCTACGGCGGCTACCTGCTCCTCGCGCCGGAGAAGGTGACGGTGCCCGACGTGGTGCGCAACACGTCCGCGATCGCCTCCGCGCGGCTGCAGAACGAGGGCTTCGGCGTCGACATCCAGATGGCCCGCAGCGAGGACGTGCCCGAGGACCGCGTCTTCCGCCAGGACCCGAGCCCGGGCGAGCGGGTGCGCGAGGGCTCGACCGTGACCATCCTCGTCTCGAGCGGCCCCGGGGACGAGACGATCCCGCCGGTCGAGGGGCTCACCGAGCGCAGCGCGACCCGCCGCCTCGAGCGCGCCGGCTTCAAGGTCGACATCCGCCGCGAGACCTCGGCGACCGTCCGCAAGGGGCGGGTCATCGAGTCCTCGCCCGAGGAGCGCTCGCGGCTGCAGAAGGGGCGCACCGTCGTCCTCGTGGTGTCGAGCGGGCCCGAGCAGACCGACGTGCCCGGGGTCGTCGGGCTCACGCGCGAGGAGGCGCGCAGCCAGCTCGAGGCCGCCGGGTTCAAGGTGACGGTGCAGGAGCGCGAGTCCGCCGACGAGGAGCCCGGCACCGTGCTCGAGCAGTCGCCCGCGGCGGAGACCGCCGCGGACGAGGGCAGCACGGTCGAGATCACGGTGGCGAAGCGCCCGAGCACCGTCGCGGTGCCCGACGTGGTCGGCATCGACGCCGACGATGCCGAGACCGAGCTCGAGGCGGCCGGGTTCCGCGTGCGGGTCCGCCGCGAGCCGGTCGCCACGCCCGACGAGGACGGCCAGGTGCTCGACCAGAACCCGACCTCCGAGGAGGAGCGCCGCCGCGGCGCGACCGTCTTCATCACCGTCGGTAAGTTCGAGCCCCCGACCGACGACGCCACCCCGACGCCCACGCCGACCCCGTGAGGGTCGCGGTCCTCGCCGGAGGGCGCTCCTCCGAGCACGAGGTCTCGCTCAGCTCGGCCACCGCGGTGCGCGAGGGCGTCGCGGCGGCCGGCCACGAGGTGCTGCCGGTGACCATCGCCCGCGACGGCGGGTGGTCGTACGAGGGCGAGGCCGTCCCGCTCGTGCCCGGTGGCGGCCTGCTCGGCGCCGACGCGGTCTTCCCCGTGCTGCACGGCCCGTTCGGCGAGGACGGGACGGTCCAGGGGCTGCTCGAGCTGCTCGACGTGCCCTACGTCGGCGCCGGCGTGCTCGCCTCGTCGCTCTGCATGGACAAGGTCGTCTTCAAGGACGTGATGGCGGCGGCCGGGATCCCGCAGGTGGAGTACGCGGCGGTGCGCGAGGCGGAATGGCAGGACGACGGCGGGCGCGTCCTCGACGGGCTCGCGCGGCTGGGCTCACCGGTCTTCGTCAAGCCGGCCCGGCTCGGCTCGTCGGTGGGGATCAGCCGTGTGGGGGAGGGCGGGATGGAGCTGCGCGACGCGCTCGAGGCCGCGTTCGCCCACGACGCGCTGGTGATCGTCGAGGCCTTCTCGGCCGGGGTGGAGGTCGAGTGCGCAGTGCTCGGCCTCCACGAGCCGGAGGCCTCGGTGCCGGGGGAGATCGTCCTCACCGGCGGCGGCTGGTACGACTACGAGGCGAAGTACACGCCGGGCGGCATGGAGCTCGTCGTCCCCGCCCGGGTCGACGATGCGGTGCTCGACCGCGTTCGCGAGCTGGCCCGCGACACCTTCCTGCGCGTGGGATGCGCCGGCCTCGCGCGCGTCGACTTCTTCGTCGAGGACGGCGGCCGCGTGCTCGTCAACGAGCTCAACACGCTGCCGGGCTTCACCGCCACGAGCGTCTACCCGAAGCTCTGGGAGGCGACCGGCGTCCCCTTCCCCGAGCTCGTGGACCGGCTGCTCGCCCTCGCCGTCGAGCGCTTCGCCGCCGAGCGCTCCGGGCACGCGTTCTAGCCGTGGCGCGATGACGACCGCGTCCGCCGTCCCGGTCACGCGCGAGGAGGAGCTCGAAGGCGACGAGGCGCTCGAGACCCTGCGCCGCACGGGCCGGCTGCGGCTCGTGCTGGACGCGGTCGCCCGCTTCCGGGCCGCCGACGGCTTCAGCCACTCCCGGGCGCTCGCCTTCCAGGTCACGCTCACCCTCCTGCCGGCCCTCATCGCCGTCGTCGGGCTGGCCGCCGCGCTCGAGGTGGAGTCCTTCTCCCGGGTCGTGAGCGCGACGATCGCGCAGATCGCCCCCGGCGCGGTCGGCGACATCCTCACCGACGCGCTGCGCCAGGGGACGAGCGCGGCGGGGCAGGAGTCGGGCGAGACGGCGCTGGCCGGCGGCGCGATCGCCGCGGCGCTCGCCGGCACGACCGCGATGGCGCAGGTCGAGCGCGGCGCCAACCGGATCTACGGCACCGAGCAGGACCGCCCGTTCCTGCGCAAGTACCTCACCGCCGCGCTGCTGGCGGCCACCGCCGGGTCGCTCGCGGTCATGTCGGCGGCGGTCCTCGTCGGCGGCTCCGCGATCCGCGACAGCATCGACTGGGGCGAGGCGATCGACAACGTCTGGGCGATCGTCCGCTGGCCCGTCGGCATCGCGCTCGCCGTCGGGTCGATCGCGCTGCTGTTCGAGCACGCTCCGCGCCGCCGCCAGCCCGAGGCGTCGTGGCTGGCGTTCGGCGCGGCGATCGCCGCGCTCCTCTGGCTCTGCTTCATGGCCGTCTTCGTCCTCTACGTCGAGGCGACGGGGAGCTTCGGCGCGACCTACGGCCCGATCGCCGGGACGATCGGCGTCCTGCTGTGGACGTTCCTCAGCGCGGTCGCGCTCTTCCTCGGCCTCGCGTTCGCCGCCCAGCTCGAGGCCGTGCGCGCGGGGGTGGAGCGGCCGCGGGTGGAGCGCGCGGAGGACCTCTGACGGTACGGTCGGCCCGTGAGCCGGAGCCTCGTCCTCATCGGCGGAGCCGTGACGGCGGTGCTCATCGCCTTCGCCTCCGGCTACGGCTACCACCGCGACGAGCTCTACTTCCTCGCGGCCGGGCGGCGCCTGGACTGGGCCTACGTCGACCAGGGGCCGCTCACGCCGCTCATCGCGCGCGCCATGAGCGAGATCGGCGGCGCTTCGCTCACCGTCCTGCGGCTGCCGTCGGCCCTGGCGGCGGGCGCGATCGTGGCCCTCACCGGCCTGCTGGCCCGGGAGATGGGCGGCAGCCGGCGGGCGCAGGCCTTGGCGGCGGCGTGCGCGGCGGTCGGGACGATCGTGCTCTTCAGCGGCCACCTCCTCAGCACCGCGACGTTCGACCTCCTGGTCTGGACCGCCGCGAGCTGGCTCGCGGTCCGCGCCGTCCGGACCCGGAACGGCCGGCTGTGGCTTGCGGTCGGGCTCGTCCTGGGGGTGGGCCTGCTCAACAAGGCCCTGCCGGCGTTCCTGGCGGCGGGCCTGGTCGCCGGCGTGGCGATCGCCGGGCCCCGGCGGCTGCTGCGGGACCCCCGCGTCTGGGGCGGCACGCTGATCGCCCTGGCGCTCTGGTCGCCGTGGATCGCCTGGCAGGCCGGCCACGGCTGGCCGCAGCTCGACATCTCGCGCTCGATCGCCGCCG